>NZ_LEKR01000043.1:0-37308 GCF_001580555.1 Stenotrophomonas sp. DDT-1 | reverse complement strand
GTCGGAGTGCGGGGTGTCAGCCGCATGGGCCCGAGGCATGCCTCGGGCGGGTTGGGCAGGACGCCCAACCCCGGTCTTGCCGTGTGCGCAGGAAAGCGCACACGAGCAAGCGGCTGCCAAGCCTACATGGACGTACTTGCGGCGTCCCCGCACTCCGACACCGCCCCGCCAAAGCACGGAATGCCAGCTTTTGCTGTTGCCGTTGTCGTTGCCTTGGCTTGAAGCATCTGCAGGTGCAGGGCGCAGCCCTGCCGAAAAAACACACATAAAAAAACAGCAGGCCGAGGCCTGCTGTTTCGGTGTAATGGTGCGCCCGGAGAGATTCGAACTCCCGACCGCCTGGTTCGTAGCCAGGTACTCTATCCAACTGAGCTACGGGCGCCAATTACATAAACTTGTTGTGCCGACTGTGTATGGTGCGCCCGGAGAGATTCGAACTCCCGACCGCCTGGTTCGTAGCCAGGTACTCTATCCAACTGAGCTACGGGCGCGCGGTACACAATCAAATTTTAAAACATTTCCAGCGGAGGATGCTGAAAACCTGTCGAGTGGTGCGCCCGGAGAGATTCGAACTCCCGACCGCCTGGTTCGTAGCCAGGTACTCTATCCAACTGAGCTACGGGCGCCCTGCGACAGGAGCGGAATTATGCGGATGTCGGCGCACACCGTCAACAGTTTTGTGAAAATTTTCATCCAACTGAATGAAAAAGCTGTTCGCCACGGCATCCGGTGCCTTCAGCCAGGCGAAATGATCGGCGCGCGTGCCCAGTTCCTGCGCGGACAGCACGCGCAGCTTCGCGTCCACATTCGGCAGCTTTGCCAGCAACGCCTGCATCGATCCGGTCGGAGCCAACCAGTCGTGTTCCATCAGTACGGCCTGTGCGCTGCCGTGCACGCGCGTCATCTGTGCGTCGAGGTCTTCACCCATGCCCGCGGCAGCGTAGTGGTTGTTCAGGCCGACGCGCGCCCAGTCGGCGATCAGTCCGCGTGCTTCGGTGCCACCGAAGCCGAGACGACGGCCATGCAGCACGCCCTGGCGCTGCGCGATCCACGGCAGGAAGCGGTAGACCAGTGGCAGCAGCCAGCCGCGCGGTGGCGGGAATCCACGCCAGAACGGTGAGCCGCTGGCCGCCAACCACAAGTGATGGAAGTGCAGAGGGTTGCGGCCGGCGTGCACGCAGGCCAGCTGCCCGCCCAGGCTGTGGCCACCGATGATCCAGGGCAGGGGGCCTGCTTCCTCGTCTGCGGCCGCCATGACCGCTTGGCTGGCCGGCAGATCCTGCTCGAGTACCTCGCGATAGCCCCAGTCCTGCGCGCGCGACGGGCGTAGTGAGCTGCTGCCGTTGCCGCGCCACTCATGCAGGTAGACCGCCACGCCCTTCGCTGCCAGCGCCTGTGCCAGCGGCAGGTAGTGGCGCGCGGCCACACCCAGCGCTGGCAGCCACAACAAGCGGGCGATGGGCTGTGCGGGCATGCAGGCCATCACTTCGTAGCGATGCCCGTCGTTGCACTGCACTGGAAGGAGGGCCGGCGTCAGGTTCATGCGTGCGGTGCCGCGCCGAAGTGGTCGAGCACCAGTACCTCGCTGCGGCCGGGGGCATAGCCCTGCTGCAGGCCGCGCGCAACGTAGTCGATGCCGGCTTCGCAGGCGTTGGCCAGGCTCAGGCCGTTGCACAGCTGCGCGGCGATGGCCGAGGCCAGCGTGCAGCCAGTGCCGTGCGCATCCAGCGGCAGGCGGGCGTGGATGAATTCTTCGCTGCTGACGCCGTCGAAGTAGCGGTCGATTACGCGGTTGCCTTCCTGCAGGTGGCCACCTTTCAGCAGCACCGCACCGGCACCCAGGTCGAGCAGGGCGGAGGCCACCTGTTCGGCGTCATCGCCGTTCCCGATCTTCCGTCCGGCCAGCAGCTCCGCTTCCGGCGTGTTCGGGGTGATCAGCGTGGCCAGCGGGATCAGCCGCTCACGCATTGCCTGCAGAGCGTTGTCTTCCAGCAGGCGCGCGCCGCTGGTCGCGACCATCACTGGGTCCAGCACCACGTGTGGTGGGCGATGGCGCTCCAACGCATCTGCGACGGCATTGATCACTTCGGTGTTGGCCAGCATGCCGAGCTTCACCGCATGGATGTCGAAGTCATCGAAGCAGGCATCCAGTTGTGCACGCAGGAAATCGATCGGCGGCACATGCACGGCGATGACGCCACGGGTGTTCTGTGCGGTCAGTGCGGCGATCGCGGAGAGTCCGTGCACGCGATGTGCTGCAAAGGCCTTCAGGTCGGCCTGGATGCCTGCGCCACCGCCGGAGTCGGAGCCGGCGATGGTGAGGGCGGATACGGGAGTGGTCGGGCTCATCAGGCGATTGTGCCGTGGTCACCGCAAAGGCGGTAGCGTCACTGCCGGTAGATGGGGTCAGATCCCTTTTCCGCAGGAAAAGGGATCTGACCCCCGCAGCGCGGCCCTCAATGCCGCCAACGCGCCCACTGCTGGTACACCACATAGCCCAGGCCGGTCAGGCCGGTGAGCAGGGCGGGAGCAAGCAGGGCGTCGTACTGCCAGCGCACGAACAGCCAGGCGCCGATCACGCCGCCGCCGAGGAAGCCACTGATGATCAGGCCGCTGAGGGTCAGTCGTCGTACCTGCAGCGGCAGCCCGCGCAGCAGGTGGCCCAGGCCGATGCCGAGATCGGTGAACATGCCGCTGAGATGGGTGGTGCGTACCACCGCGCCGCTGAAGGTCGTAGCCATTGCATTCTGCAGGCCGCAGGCCATGGCGGCCGCCAGTGCGCCCCAGATCTGGTGCTCTTCAAACAGCGGAATGGCCACCAGCAAAAGAGCCGATTCCAGCGCCAGTGCCACGCCGTAGCGCCGGCCCAGCTGCAGGGTGCTGTCCTGGATCAGCAGGCCGCTGAGCATCGCGCCCAGCGAGAACGCGATCAGCAGGCCCCACAGGTGGCCGACCGCGCGCCAGTCGCCCTGGGCCAATGCCATGCCGAGCTGGCTGGTGCTGCCGGTCATGTGGCTGACCGCCTGATGCTCGAACCCGAGGAAGCCGACCACGTTGACCATGCCGGCCACGCACGAGAGTGCGACCGCGCCGATCCAGACCCAGGTGGGCAGGCGTATTCCCATCGGCGAGGCCCCTCAGGGCCCGCCGAAGCCGCCGTTGAACTGCAGCCCGCTGAAGGTGTTGCTGGCCGGGTCGAACACGGCGCCCCAGAACTGTGCGCCGCCATCGCAGACGCGGATCGCTTCGCGGGCCGGATTGATGCCGCTGTCGTCGGGCAGGTGGAAGGCGTTGATGTAGATCAGCCGCTTGCCGGCGCTTTCGATGCCGACGTACTGGCGGTCGAAGCCCAGCACCTTCGGGACCTGCGCTTCCAGCGACGACAGCTTCGCCTCCAGCTGGTCGACCTGCTGCCGGCTGGGCGCCCAGTAGCCCGACACCCGCCCGGCCTCGCGGCCGGGGCTGGGGCGCGAGCAGGTGTCGAGCACCTGCGCGGCGATGATCGGGCGGGTGACCACCCAGGACTGGCCGGTGCGCTCGGCGGTGGGCACGCTGGCCGGGCCGCGCGTGGTCGTACAGGCACCGAGCACGGCGGCGAGGGTGATCGCAGCCGTGGGCAACAACAGGCGCGTGCAGCGGTTCACAACACCTCCGAAGCGTAATCGGCCAGGCGCGAACGCTCGCCACGGCGCAGGGTGATGTGCGCACTATGCGGCCAGTTCTTGAAGCGGTCCACCGCGTAGGTCAGGCCCGAAGTGGTCTCGGTCAGGTACGGGGTGTCGATCTGCTCGACGTTGCCCAGGCACACGATCTTGGTGCCGGGGCCGGCGCGGGTGATCAGCGTCTTCATCTGCTTGGGGGTGAGGTTCTGCGCCTCGTCCAGGATCAGGTAGCGCGACAGGAAGGTGCGGCCGCGCATGAAGTTCATCGAGCGGATCTTGATGCGGCTGGCCAGCAGGTCGTTGGTGGCCTGGCGGCCCCATGTGCCGCCTTCCTGGTTGTGCGTGAGCACTTCCAGGTTGTCGGTCAACGCGCCCATCCACGGCGTCATCTTCTCTTCCTCGGTACCGGGCAGGAAGCCGATGTCTTCGCCGACGCTGACCGTGGCGCGGGTCATGATGATCTCGCGGTAGCGCTGCTGGTCCATTGTCTGCGCCAGGCCGGCGGCCAGTGCCAGCAGGGTCTTGCCGGTGCCGGCGGTGCCCAGCAGCGTGACAAAGTCGATCTCCGGGTCCATCAGTGCGTTGAGGGCGAAGTTCTGCTCGCGGTTGCGTGCGCTGATGCCCCACACGGCGTGGCTGCCGTGGCGGAAATCATCGACCAGCGACAGCACCACCTTGCCATCGCCGACCACGCGGCTGACGCGCAGCTCGACTTCATCCTCGCCCGGCAGGTAGACGTACTGGTTCGGATACCACTCCTCGCCGTCCTGCGCCTGGATTTCGTAATGCGAGCGGCCCTTGTCGCTCCAGCTGCGCAGGTCGTCGCCGTGGCGTTTCCAGAAGTCTTCCGGCAGCTCGGTAGCGCCGGTGTAGAGCAGGCTGAAATCGTCCAGCGCGCGATCGTTCTCGTAGTCCTCGGACACGATGCCGGCGATGGCGGCCTTGATCCGCAGATTGATGTCCTTGGAGACGAACACCACCGGCAGGTCGGGGGTTTCTTCCTTCAGGGCCAGGATCGCGCCGAGGATGGCATTGTCCGGAATGACCTTGCCAAAGCTCTTGCCCGCGTCGAAATGGCTGGTCTGGAAGCGCAGCTTGCCGGCGCTCTGCTTGCCGCGCAGCTGCAGGCCGTTGGGGCGCTGCAGCGGAATGCCGTCGGCCAGGTTGTCCAGGCCGGATTCCTGTACCAGCTCGTTGAGGAAGCGGCTCACCTGGCGGGCGTTGCGGCTCGCTTCGGAGGTGCCCTTCTTGCCGTTGTCCAGCTCCTCGATCACCTGCATGGGCAGGTAGATGTCGTGCTCCTCGAATTTGAACAGCGCGGTCGGATCGTGCATCAGCACGTTGGTATCCAGCACGTAGATGCGCTTGCCTCGGGTCATCGTCGATTCCTGGTTACGGACAGGGAAAAACCACCACGGCCTGCTGCGGGGCAGGGTGATGGCAGACACAGTAGGCAGTGGGACTCACTTGGACTGGGAGGCCTTCAGTTCGGCGAGAACGGCATCGGCATGGCCGGCAACCTTGACCTTGCGCCAGGACTGCACGATGCGGCTGTCGGGGGAAATCAGGAAGGTGCTGCGTTCGATGCCACGTACCTGCTTGCCGTACATGTTCTTCATCCTGATCACGTCGAAGGCGGTGCACAGCGCTTCGTCGCCATCGCTGACCAGCGGGAAATTGAAGCCCTGCTTGGCACAGAAGTTGTCGTGCGACTTCACCGAGTCGCGCGAGACGCCCAGCACGACGGCGCCGGCTTTCCTGAACTTCGGCAGCAGGGCGTTGAAGTCGATGCCTTCGGTGGTGCAGCCCGGGGTGCTGTCCTTGGGATAGAAGTACAGCACCAGCCATTGGCCGGCATAGTCGCCGAGGGTGGCCTGGTCGCCGCCGGACAGGGCCAGCGGCAGGGAGAGGGTGGTGCTGTCCAGGGTGTCGCCGTTGTTCATGAGGTCCTTCTGTCGAGCCTGGGTTCTTGCCATTACAGCTACATGAAACGCCACGCGCCCGTGAGAGACGCGCGAAGAATCAGAACTTCATCGGATCCATGATCGCGTCCAGGTTCAGGTGGTCGCAGAACTCGAGGAAATCGTCGCGCAGCGCGGCGATATGCATGTTGGCCGGCACGCCGATGGTGACCTGTGCGCTGAACATTTCCGCGCCGGTCTGCATGGCGCGGTAGCGCGTGCTCTGCAGGTTCTCGATGGTGATGCCCTGGCGGTCGAAGAAGTCGGCCAGCTGGAACAGGATGCCCGGCTTGTCGGCGGCGATCACTTCGACGATGTACGGCAGCAGGTTGGACTGCGCCTGCTTGGCGGCGGTGCGGTACCAGACCAGCTTCAGGCCTTCCTCGCGCTCCAGCCGGGTCAGCATCGCCTCAAGCTTGGCCACCGAGTCCCAGGAGCCGGTGGCCAGGGCGGTGACCGAGACATCGCGGCCGACCGTGGCCAGGCGTGCATCCACCAGATTGCAGCCGCTGTCGGCGATGCGGCGGGTGACGGACAGCAGGGGGGACTCCGGATGCGTCGTATAGGCGTTGATCAGGAGGTGGTTTTCGCTCGGCGCGGGGCGCGGGGTGGTGTCGGTCAAGGCGATTCCGGGTAATGCATGCGTTAGTCTGAATGCCCGCCAGAGGCGGGGATCCACCGGTGTCCAGCATACTTGCCCGTGCTTTCGCGCCGCAAGTAACATTCAAGTCGCCCCCGGCCTTTCGTGGCGGGCGTTTTCCCTTCCCAGCCAAGAGCAGCACGTCCTTGTCCCTTTCCGGCCTCATCACCGCGCTGGCGACCCCGTTCCGGGCCGACGGCGCCCTCGATCCCGACGGTTGGCAGCGCCTGCTGCATCTGCAACTGGAAGGTGGCGTCCATGGTGTTGTCGTAGCCGGCTCTACCGGCGAAGCGGCAACCCTCACCGACGCCGAGTACGACCTGCTGCTGGCCAGCGCGGTCGAGCGCATCGGCGGCCGCATTCCGGTCATGGCCGGTACCGGTCTTTCGGGCACTGCCAAGACCATCGAACAGACCCGTCGTGCCGCCGCCCTCGGCGCCAGCCACGCGCTGGTGGTCACGCCGCCGTACGTGCGCCCCACCCAGGCCGGCCTGATCGCGCACTACCGTGCGGTGGCCGACCAGGGCGGGCTGCCGGTCGTGCTGTACAACGTGCCCGGCCGTACCGGTTGCGACATGCAGCCTGAGACCGTGGCCGAGCTGGCCAGCCACCCCAACATCGTCGGCATCAAGGAGGCGGTGGGTGACACCGGCCGGGTGCAGGCGCTGCTCGCTCTGCGCAGCCCACAGTTCGCCGTGCTCAGCGGTGACGACGGTACGGCCGCGCGTTCGATCCAGGCCGGTATCGACGGCCTGATCTCAGTGGGTTCCAACGTGCTTCCCGGTGCCTACCGCCGGATGTGCGAGCTGGCCGCCGCACACGACCACGAAGCCACCGCGTCGTGGGATGCGCGCCTGCATCCCTTCCATGATTTCTGCGGCGTCGAACCGAACCCGATCCCGGTCAAGGCGCTGCTGCGCCGCATCGGCATCGGTCACGACCTGCGCCTGCCACTGCTGCCGTTGTCGGCAGCGCATCATCCGGCTGCCGACCATCTTGCCGGCGACATCGCCGCCCTCGAAGCCCTTTCCAGCCACTGACCTTCCGTCTTGGTCTGACCCAGGAGATTCACATGCGTCAATCCGTTTCCACCGTCCGCGTGCTGTCCTATGCCCTGCTTGCTGTGGCGGTCGCTGCCGGCACCACCGGCTGCTTCAAGCGCGGCGCCAAGGGCGACTACGCCCTGGCCCCGGAAATGCGTCCGCTGGAAGTGCCGCCGGACCTGAACCTGCCCAATGCCACCACCGACAACAAGGTGCCGACGTTGGCCTCGGCCACCAAGCCGGCGGCGCCGGTTGCTGCGGCTCCGGCAGCCGGCAGCACCGGTTTCACCATTGCCGGTGGCAAGGATGAAGCCTTCGCCAAGGTCGGTACCGCGCTGGAAGGCGTGGACGGCGTGACCATCGCCAGCCGCGCGCAGTTGCTGGGTTCGTACGACGTGGCCTACGAGGGCAGCAACTTCCTGGTCCGCGTAGTGGCCGTCGATGCCGGCGCCTACATCTCCGCGGTTGACCCGCGTGGCCTGCCGGCCACCGCCGAAGCGCCGGTGAAGCTGATCGCCGCACTGAAGGCGAAGCTCGCCCAGTAAGGGCTGGTCGGGTGGCTGCGGGCCTTGGTCCGCCCCTGCCTTGGGTAGCGCCGGGCCATGCCCGGCGAGCTCGAAGCGCGGCCCAGGATCCGCCGGGCATGGCCCGGCGCTACCGGAAATGGAAAAGGGCGCCCAAGGCGCCCTTTTTCGTTGTCGCAGCAGGCGCTTCTCAGCGCTCCAGCAGCTTCAGCTTGTCCGGCTTGCCATCCCATTCGCCGGCGTCGGCGGGCGGGTCCTTGCGCACGGTCAGCACCGGCCACTCCTTCGCCAGCTCGGCGTTGAGGGCAACGAAGCCTTCCTGTCCGGCAGGAACATCGTCCTCCGGGAAGATCGCATTGACCGGGCACTCCGGCTCGCAGAGGGTGCAGTCGATGCACTCATCCGGGTCGATCACCAGGAAGTTCGGGCCTTCGTGGAAGCAATCCACGGGGCACACTTCCACGCAATCGGTGTGTTTGCACTTGATGCAGTTTTCGGTGACGACAAAGGGCATGGGCTTGGGGGTGGATCGATTCCTGAACCCGCCAATTCTAGAACAGGTTGGCCCCCGGTGTCGGCGCGGGGCGGAAAACGGGCGTCTGGCAGGCGCGACCGTGAGAGTCATTGGCGGCACGGCGGGGGCTGTGCGACGCTGCGGGGCACTCGGTCGCCCACCGTGGCCGGACTCCCTTCCCAGCAGGATCGTCCATGTCCCAAACCCAGCCCAGCACCGCGCCCCAGGGCGGTGAGAACACTGCATTCATCGTCCTGATCAGCTGCGTGGCCACCCTTGGTGGATTCCTGTTCGGTTTCGACAGTGGTGTCATCAATGGCACGGTCGATGGCCTCCGCCAGGCCTTCAACTCCAGTGAGGCGGCGCTCGGTTTCGAAGTCGCCTCGATGCTGCTGGGCTGCGCGATCGGCGCCTTCCTGGCCGGGTGGCTGGGTGATCGCCTGGGGCGCCGCGGTGTCCTGATCGTGTCCGCGCTGATGTTCCTTGTCTCGGCGCTCGGTGCCGGCGCGGCCCACGCGTCCTGGCTGTTCATCGCCGCCCGCGTGCTGGGCGGTTTCGCGGTGGGCGCGGCCAGCGTGATGTCACCGGCCTACATCGCCGAAGTCGCCTCGGCGCGTTACCGCGGCCGGCTGGCCACGGTGCAGCAGATGGCGATCATCTGCGGTTTGTTTGCGGCCTTCCTCAGCAATTACCTGCTGGCGCGTGCCGCCGGCGCCTCGACCGCGCCCCTGTGGCTGGGCCATGAGGCCTGGCGCTGGATGTTCTGGATGCAGGCGCTGCCCTCGGCGCTGTTCCTGCTGTTGTTGCTGGTGATCCCGGAAAGCCCCCGTTTCCTGGTGTTGAAGGGGCGCCAGGGGCAGGCGAGGGCGGTGCTGGCGCGGCTGTACGGCGAGGCCGCGGCCACCGCCAAGCAGGCCGAGATCGAAGCCAGCCTGGCCCAGGACCAGCACAAGCCGCGCTTCGGCGACCTGCGCAACAAGGCCACCGGCAAGCTGCGCCCGATCCTCTGGGTGGGTATCGGCCTGGCCATGTTCCAGCAGCTGGTCGGCATCAACGTGGTGTTCTACTACGGCGCGGTGCTGTGGCAGGCGGTGGGTTTCTCGGAAAGCGACGCGCTGCTGATCAACGTGTTGTCCGGCGCGCTGAGCATCGGTGCCTGCCTGCTGACGGTACTGCTGATCGACCGCATCGGGCGCAGGCCGCTGCTGTGGATCGGCTCGGTCGGCATGTCGGTGGCGCTGGTGCTGATGGTGGCGGCGTTTGCCAGCGGCAGCCTTGTCGATGGGCGCCTGCAGCTGTCCGATGGCATGGGGCGGCTGGCGCTGGTGGCAGCCAACGTCTACGTGGTGTTCTTCAACATGTCCTGGGGCCCGGTGATGTGGGTGATGCTGGGCGAGATGTTCCCCAACCAGATCCGCGGCCCGGCGCTGGCGGTGGCGGGTGCGGCGCAATGGACCTCGAACTTCGCGATCACCGTGACGTTCCCGATGCTGCTGGCCGGCATCGGCCTGGCCGGCGCCTATGGCATCTACGCCGTCGCGGCGATCCTCTCGATCGTCTTCGTGGTCCGCTACGTGCGCGAGACCAAGGGCAAGGAGCTGGAGCAGATGGAAGGCTGACGGCCGGCCCGTGTTTCAGCGCCTCCTTTCTCCGTGGGGAGGCTGCAGGCCAGCCGATCCAGGACACGCCGTAAACCCATCCATGGGGCTCGATGGCGCCATCCATGGCGCCAACGGTCCTGGATCGGCTGGCCTGCAGCCTCTCGACACATTGCGGGTGGCGGACGCAGGTCTGCGCGTCGGGATTGAATTGGCTGCGGAGGAGCGAGGCTGTTCGTGCCGCCGTCGCGGGAAACTGTCAGGAGGGGGCGGGCCACCCTGGCCTGGACCGTTGGCGCCATGGGTTGGGCGCATGCGCCCGACGGGTTGGGCAGGAGCCCAACCCTGGTCTTGCCGCGTGCGCAGGACAGCGCACGCGAGCAAGGCGCCATCGAGCACCATGGATGGGCTTTTGCGTGTCCAGGCCAGGGTGGCCCGCCCCCTCCCGCGCAGGGACAGGGAGGCGCTACTGCGACCAGGCCGACCGATGCCAATGCAAACCCCGGAAAACAGAAAAGCCCGCACGAGGCGGGCTTTTTCGGTTCCTGCTGCGGCGACTGGCGCTCCCTAGGGGACTCGAACCCCTGTTTTAGCCTTGAGAGGGCCACGTCCTAACCACTAGACGAAGGGAGCGTAACTGTGTCGCTGCCGAGGCAGGAGCGCTAGTATATGCACCTCGATGCCATTGGGCAATCCCGAAACTTCAACCGGAAGCGCCAACATCATTTCCCCTGCTACATCACCGTTCAGCCTGCGCGTCATCCCGCGCGACCAGCACACGATCTCCCGCAAGGACATCAGCCCGAACGCCCTGCGCGTGCTTTATCGCCTGCGCGATGCCGGCTTCGGCGCCTACCTTGTCGGCGGCGCGGTGCGTGACCTGCTGGTCAATGGCCAACCCAAGGATTTCGACGTGGCCACCGATGCCACGCCCGAACAGGTCAAGCAGCTGTTCCGCAACTGCCGCCTGATCGGTCGTCGGTTCCGCCTCGCCCACGTAGTGTTCGGCCGCGAAATCATCGAAGTCGCCACCTTCCGTGCCAACAGCGATGACGGCAGCGGCGACCGCGAGATGGAAAACGGCATGCTCGTGCGCGACAACGTGTACGGCACCATCGAAGACGACGCCATCCGCCGCGACTTCACCTGCAACGCCCTGTACTACGCCATCGAGGACTTCTCGGTGCGTGATTACACCGGCGGCTTCGAAGACGTCCAGGCGCGCCTGATGAAGCTGATCGGCGATCCCGAGCAGCGTTATCGGGAAGACCCGGTGCGCATGCTGCGTGCGGTGCGCCTGGCGGCCAAGCTCGGCTTCCAGATCGAAGAGGGGACCGCTGCGCCCATCCCGCACCTGGCCGGCCTGCTCAATGAAGCCGCGCCGGCGCGCCTGTTCGAGGAAGTGCTCAAGCTGTTCCTGTCCGGGCACGGTGTGGCCAGCTTCGAAGGCCTTGAGCGTTACGGCCTGCTGGACGTGCTGTTCCCGGAGAGCGCCAAGGCGCTGAAGTCCAACCGCACCGGCGCGCTGCGCCGCATGCTGGTCGAAGGCCTGGCCAACACCGATGTCCGCGTGGCCAACGACGAGCCGGTCTCGCCGGCGTTCCTGTTCGCGTTGCTGCTGTGGCCGGCGTTCTGCCGCGCACAGGCGACCCTGCTCAAGCAGGGGGTGGCACCGGAAGAGGCGCAGCGCCGCGCCGCCGACCGGGTCACCGTGCAGCAGCTCAGCACCATCGCGCTGCCGCGCCGCTTCTCGCTGCCGATGCAGGAGATCTGGCTGCTGCAGTCGCGCTTCAGCTCGCGCCAGCGCAAGCGCGTGTTCCGTACCCTGACCCACCCGCGCTTCCGCGCCGCGTTCGATTTCCTCAGCCTGCGCCAGGTCGCTTCGTCCGAGCATGCAGTGGATGTCGAGTTCTGGCGCGAAGCACAGGCGCAGTCCGGTCGCGAGCTGGAGTCGTCGCTGGATGCGATGCACAGTGAAGACGGCGATGACGAGAGCGGGGCACCGCGCAAGCGCCGCCGTCGCCGTCGACGTCCCGGTGCTGCTGCGGCGGGCGAGTAAGCGATGACCCTCGCCTGGATCGGCCTCGGCGCCAACCTTGGCGACGCGGCCGCGACCGTGGGCGCGGCGATTGCCGCGCTGGATGGCCTGCCGGGAACGCGCCTGCGACAGGCCTCGCGGCTCTATGCAACGCCGGCCTGGGGCAATGAAGACCAGCCGCCGTTCGTCAATGCCGTGGCTGCGGTCGAAACCACCTTGCCGGCCGATGAGTTGCTGCAGGCGATGCTGGCGCTGGAGCGGGGCTTTGGCCGCGTGCGCGATCCGGCGGTGCACTGGGGGCCGCGCGCGCTGGACCTGGACCTGCTGCTGTATGGCACGCAGGTCCTCGATCAGCCCGGTCTGCAGGTACCCCATCCCTACCTGCACGAGCGCGCCTTCGTGTTGGTGCCGCTGGCCGAAATCGCGCCTGATCTGGCCATTCCCGGTCATGGCAGCGTGCGGGATGCAGTGGTGCGGGTGGATGCCTGCGGGATTGCGCCGATAGGGTGATAATGACCGGGTTATCTCCCCCGGTTATCAGCACATGAGCACCCACGCAGACAGCAAGCCCTGGACCGTTCCCGCCCTGGCCGAGGCCAAGCGCAATGGCCAGAAGCTGGTCATGTTGACCGCCTACGACGCTGGCTTCGCCCGCACTTTCGACGCGAATGGCATTGATCTGATCCTGATCGGTGATTCGCTGGGCATGGTCGTGCAGGGCCATGATTCGACCTTGCCGGTGACCGTGGCCGACATGGTCTACCACACCCGCGCCGTGGCCCGCGTACTGCAGCGAGCGCTGCTGGTGGCCGACCTGCCGTTCGGCGCCGACGCCACCCCGGAACGCGCGCTGGATGCATCGCTGCAGCTGCTGCAGGCCGGTGCCGAGATGGTCAAGATCGAAGGTGCCGGCTTCAAGGTCGACATCATCCGCTACCTGGTCGAGCGCGAGATTCCGGTCTGCGCGCACCTGGGCCTGACCCCGCAATCGGTGCTGCGCCTGGGCGGCTTCAAGATCCAGGGCCGCGGCGATGCTGCGCGCCAGCTGGTGGAGGATGCCAGGGCGGTGGCCGCCGCAGGCGCCAGCATCATGGTGCTCGAATGCGTGCCGACCCCCGTCGCCGCCGAAGTGACCGCTGCGGTGGATGTGCCGACCATCGGTATCGGTGCTGGCCCGCAGTGCGATGGCCAGGTGCTGGTGCTGCACGATTTCCTCGGCCTGGACAGTGGCCATCGCCGTCCCAAGTTCGTCAAGGATTTCCTTGCCGAAGGCGGCTCGGTGGCCGGTGCCACCCGCGCGTTTGCCGACGCCGTGCGCGATGGCAGCTTCCCCGACGAACAGCACGCCTACGCCCAATGATCCAGACCTTCAACGAGCTCGGCGCGCTGCGCGGGCAGATCGCCCAGTGGAAGCGCGAGGGCCTGCGCGTGGCGCTGGTGCCGACCATGGGCAACCTGCATGGGGGCCACCATTCGCTGGTGGCCCTGGCCCGCCAGTACGCCGACAAGGTGGTGGCGAGCATCTTCGTCAACCCGACCCAGTTCGGGCCGAACGAGGACTTCAGCCGCTACCCGCGCACGCCCGAGGCCGACGTGGCCGGGCTGGAGCAGGCAGGCTGCGATGCGGTGTGGCTGCCCAGCGTCGAGGCGATGTACCCGCTGGGCGTGGACAAGACCACGCGCATGCACGCGCCGGGCGTGAGTGAAGTGCTGGAAGGTGCGAGCCGTCCGGGGCACTTCGATGGCGTCTGCACGGTGGTGGCACGCCTGTTCCTGCAGGTGCAGCCGGACGTGGCCGTGTTCGGTCGCAAGGACTACCAGCAGCTGGCCGTGATCAAGCAGATGGTGGCCGAGCTGTCGTTCCCGGTCCAGATCGTCGGCGCCGAGATCGTGCGCGACGAGGACGGCCTGGCCAAGAGCTCGCGCAACCAGTACCTGAGCGCCGAACAGCGTCCGGTCGCGACCACCATCCACCGGACCCTGCTGGGCATGCGCGAAGGCTACGTGGCCGGGCAGGCACGTGAACGCATCGAGGCCGAGGCCACTGCCGCATTGCAGGCGGCCGGTTTCCAGGTTGACTACGCGGTGCTGCGCACTCCGGAGCTGGCCGAGCCGACCTTCGACGGCGGCGGCCGGGTGGCGCTGATCGCCGCGCGGCTGGGTACCACCCGGCTGATCGACAACCTGGAGTTCTGAGTTCCGGCGGTGCCGCGCGATGCATGGGGTCAGATCCCTTTCCCAGGGGAAAAGGGATCCGCCCCCGGTTTCACCGCCTACCTGAACAGGTTGCCGGCGGTAATGCCCCGCGCTGTGCGGGTGCTAGAATCCGCTCTTTCCTTTGCCGTTGCAGCGCCCCCCATGCACCTGTCCCTGCTCAAGACCAAGATCCACCGCGCCACCGTCACCCATTCCGAGCTGAACTACGAAGGCTCGATCGCCATCGACGACAACCTGCTGGCTGCCACGGGCATCCGCGAGTTCGAACAGGTGCATATCTGGGACGTGACCAACGGTGCGCGCTTCTCGACCTATGCCATCCGCGCCGAAGCCGGCAGCGGCGTTGTCTCGCTCAACGGTGGCGCCGCGCGCCACGTGCAGGTCGGCGACATCATCATCATCGCCGCGTTCGCCAGCATGACCGAGCAGGAAGCTGACAGCTTCAAGCCGAAGCTGGTGTACGTTGATGGCAACAACCAGATCACCCACACCAACGACACGATCCCGACCCAGGCCGCATGACAACGAACAACGGATTCGACTCGCTGCATTCCCACGCCCAGCGCCTGAAGGGCGCAAGCATTCCCAGCCTGCTCGCCGCCGAACCCGGCCGCGTGCAGGACCTGGCGCTGCGGGTCGGTCCGTTGTACGTCAACTTCGCCCGTCAGAAGTACGATGCCGCGGCGCTGCAGGCGTTGCTGGCGCTGGCTGCCGACCGTGATGTCGGCGGCGCCATCACCCGCCTGTTCCGCGGCGAGCAGGTCAATCTGACCGAAGGCCGCGCCGCGCTGCATACCGCGCTGCGTGGCGACGTGGTCGATGCGCCGGTGGCGGCCGAGGCCTATGCCACCGCGCGCGGCATCCGCCAGCGCATGGGCGTGCTGGTGCGCGCGCTGGAAGACAGTGGCGTGACCGATGTGGTCAGTGTCGGCATCGGGGGGTCCGACCTCGGCCCGCGCCTGGTCGCCGATGCGCTGCGCCCGGTCACCGGTGCGCGCCTGCGTGTGCATTTCGTGTCGAATGTGGACGGCGCCGCCATGCAGCGCACGCTGGCCACGCTGGATCCGGCGAAGACTGCCGGCATCCTGATCTCCAAGACCTTCGGTACCCAGGAAACCCTGCTCAACGGCCAGATCCTGCACGACTGGCTGGGCGGCAGCGAGCGCCTGTATGCGGTCAGCGCCAATCCGGAGCGCGCTGCCAAGGCCTTCGCGATCGCCGCCGATCGCGTGCTGCCGATGTGGGACTGGGTCGGTGGCCGTTATTCGCTGTGGTCGGCGGTGGGTTTCCCGATCGCGCTGGCGATCGGCTTCGAGCGTTTCGAGCAGCTGCTGGAAGGCGCCGCGCAGATGGATGCGCATGCGCTGGATGCACCGCTGGAGCGCAACCTGCCGGTGCTGCACGGCCTCACCGACATCTGGAACCGCAACCTGCTGGGCCATGCCACGCACGCGGTGATGACCTACGACCAGCGCCTGGCGCTGCTGCCGGCTTACCTGCAGCAGCTGGTGATGGAAAGCCTGGGCAAGCGCGTGCAGCGCGACGGCCAGCCGGTCACCGTCGACACCGTGCCGGTGTGGTGGGGCGGGGCAGGGACCGACGTGCAGCACAGCTTCTTCCAGGCGCTGCACCAGGGCACCAGCATCGTTCCGGCCGATTTCATCGGCTGCGTGCACAACGATGATCCCTACACGATCAATCACCAGGCCCTGCTGGCCAACCTGCTGGCGCAGACCGAAGCGCTGGCCAATGGCCAGGGCAGCGAAGATCCGCACCGCGACTACCCGGGAGGCCGGCCGAGTACGCTGATCCTGCTCGACGCGTTGACCCCGCAGGCGCTGGGTGCACTGATCGCCATGTACGAGCACGCTGTATACGTGCAGTCGGTGATCTGGAACATCAACGCCTTCGACCAGTTCGGTGTCGAGCTGGGCAAGCAGCTGGCCAGTGGCCTGTTGCCGGCGCTGCAGGGCGAGGATGTGGCGGTTGCCGATCCGATGACCCGCGAGATCCTGGCGCAGTTGAAGGGCTGATGCCCGGCACTACCGGTGCACGGCGTGGCGTCTCACCGGCTCGGATCGCGTTCCGGGCTGGGCCGCTTGGCCAGCTTGCGCTGCAGCGAGCGCCGGTGCATGCCGAGCAGGCGTGCGGCCGCTGACACGTTGCCGCCGGTCTCGTGCATCGCCTGCTGGATATGTTCCCACTGCAGGCGGCTGATCGGCGTCATCGCATCGGGCACTTCCATTTCGCCGTCGTCGGCCGGGCCGTCGTCCTCCTCGCCAAGCGCGCGCAGGATCATCGGCACCGTGGCCGGCTTCGGCAGGTAATCATCCGCGCCCAGCTTGATCGCCTCCACTGCGGTGGCGATGCTGGCATAGCCGGTCACCAGCAGGATGCGCATGTCCGCGCGCAGTGCGCGCAGCGGCTGGATCAGCGCCAGGCCGGAATCGCTGCCCAGCTTCAGGTCGATCAGCGCGAACGCCGGCGGATGCTGGCGGGCCAGTGCCAGGGCACTGGCGGCATCCTGTGCGGTCTGTGTTTCCAGGCCCTTGCGGGCCAGGCTGCGCTGCAGGGTACGCAGGTACAGCTCGTCGTCGTCGACCAGCAGACCAAGGGTTGAGGCGCTCATGGGGTTTCCTCGCGTGGGGCCAGCGGCAGGCGGAAGCCGACGCGGCTGCCGGCCCCCTGGGCCGGGCGCATCCACATCTCGCCGTCGAGGCGTTCGATGGTGGCATGGGACAGGGCCAGGCCGACGCCCATGCCCTCGCTCTTGCTGCTGCCGAACAGCTTGCCCGGCAGCACGGCGGCACGGGCGTCGAAACCATGGCCGTAGTCGCGTACTTCGCCGATCAGGTCGTCGCCCTCGATGCGCAGGTCCAGGTCCACGCGCGGCCGGCCGGCCTTCTCGCCGGCATCGGCGGCATTGTTGAGCAGGACCATCAGCAGGTGGCCTACGCCCGGGTCGAGCGGCAGCCGCAGCGGCGCATCGTCGTTGCGATGCAGGTCGATGGTCGGCCGCACCAGGCGCCATTGCTCCAGCACCTGCTGGGCGCTGGAGTGGCTGCGACCCGGTGCATCGGCCGAAGCCGGTGCGGCCAGTGCCAGCACGCGCTCGCGGCACTGCACCAGCAGCTCGCGCAGGGTTTCCATGTCCTCGCGCACTTCCGGCTCTTCGCTGCGCTCGGCGACATCGTCGGCGAGCAGGGTCATGGTCGCCAGCGGCGTGTTCAGTTCATGTGCCACCGAGGCGGCATGGGTGGCCAGGGCGACGATGCCCTCGTTGCGGGCGAAGCGCTCACGCAGCGCCGACAGTTCCAGTTCGCGCTCCCGCAGGGCCAGTGCCAGGCGGGTGGAGAAGGCCAGCACCACTGTGGCGGAAATCAGGAAGTTGGCGACCACGCCCCAGCGATTGAGGTCCTGAGCGCGGAAGTAGCCGTCCGGCAGCGCCTGCCCGAAGATGCCGCTGGCGGCGTAGCCGAGCAGGCAGGCCAGCGCGACCGCCAGTGCCCAGCGCAGGGGCAGGGCGAACGCGGCCAGCGCGATCAGGATCAGGAACAGTGAACTGAACGGGTTGGCCATGCCGCCGCTCCAGCCCACCATCCAGGTCAAGATGATCACGTCCACCAGGATATGGCCGAATGCGGTCAGCGGCGCAGTGTCGGCCGCTTCCGGGCGCAGCTGGGTGTAGACGTTGAACAGGGCCAGCACCGCCACGCCGGCCCACAACGGCAGCTGCGGCAACGGCAGGCCCAGCACCCAGGTCGCGACCAGGATGGTGGCGGCCTGGCCGCCTACGGCAAGCCAGCGCAGGCTGCACAGGGTACGGAGAAACGGGGCGTCGGGACCAGTCATTCACGCTCATCGTATGCGTTCATGCGTGTACATGCCTGCGACAATCGGCCGCAGCCGTGCCGCAGGCTGAATGCGAGTCACCCCGAATGCGGGAGTGGGCGGTAGAATGCGCCCATGCACGACGCCGTCACCCGCCCGACTCCCCCCTCCGATGCCACCGCCTGGCCCCGTCGCCAGACCCATGCCGTCCAGATCGGCGGGGTCACCGTAGGCGGCGGCAAGCCGGTGGTGGTGCAGTCGATGACCAACACCGATACCTCCGACGTGGCCTCCAGCGTGAAGCAGGTGGCCGAGTTGTGGCGTGCCGGCTCGGAGATGGTGCGGTTGACCGTCAACACCGTGGAAGCCGCTGCGGCCATTCCGCGCATCGTCGACAAGCTGGCGATGATGGGTATCGATGTACCGCTGATCGGTGACTTCCACTACAACGGCCACCAGCTGCTCACCGCCGAGCCGGCATGTGCGGAAGCGTTGGCCAAGTACCGCATCAACCCGGGCAATGTCGGCTTCGGCAAGAAGAAGGACCTGCAGTTCGCCCAGTTGATCGAGTTCGCGATCCGCTACAACAAGCCGGTGCGCATCGGCGCCAACTGGGGCTCGCTGGACCAGGCCCTGGCGGCGAAGCTGATGGACGAGAACAGCCTGCGCGAACAGCCCTGGGATGCCGGCCGCGTGCTGCGCGAAGCGCTGATCCGCTCGGCCCTGGATTCGGCCGAGCAGGCGGTGGAACTCGGCCTGCCGCGCGATCGCATCGTGCTGTCGGCCAAGGTCAGTGGCGTGCAGGAACTGATCGCGGTGTACCGCGACCTGGCCCAGCGCTCGGACTTCGCCCTGCACCTGGGCCTGACCGAAGCCGGTATCGGTAGCAAGGGCATCGTCGCCTCGTCGGCAGCGCTGAGCGTGCTGCTGCAGGAAGGCATCGGTGACACCATCCGCATCTCGCTGACCCCGGAGCCGGGCCAGTCGCGCACGCAGGAAGTGATCGTCGCCCAGGAACTGCTGCAGACCACCGGCCAGCGCGCCTTCACGCCGCTGGTCACGGCCTGCCCGGGCTGCGGCCGCACCACCTCCGAGTTCTTCCAGGAACTGGCCAAAGTGGTGCAGAACCACGTGCGCGAGAAGATGCCGCTGTGGAAGATCCACCACCCGGGTGCGGAGAACATGACCCTGGCGGTGATGGGCTGCATCGTCAACGGGCCGGGTGAGTCGCGCCATGCCAACATCGGCATCTCCCTGCCGGGCACGGGCGAGACGCCGGCGGCACCGGTATTCGTCGATGGCGAGAAGAAGGTGACCCTGCGTGGCGACAACATCGCCCAGGAGTTCGTCGCCCTGATCGACGATTACGTCGAACACAAATATGTCCGAAGCGCCGGATAAGCCTGCGATCCTCGCCGCACCGGAGTCCGCCTCCGGTTTCCGCCACTGGATGGCGCGCAATGCCTGGCGCCTGGTCCTGCTGTTCGGCGGCGTGCTGCTGCCGCTGGCCGGCTTCGTCGCCCTGGCGGACGAAGTGCACGAATTTGAATCGTTCCATTTCGATGCGCCGCTGCTGTGGCAGATGCATGGCCTGCATTCGCCATGGCTGGACCGCTTCTTCGTGCTCATCTCGAAACTGGGCTACGAGTGGTTCCTGATCCCTGCTGACGTGCTGATCATCGGTGCGCTGCTGGGCTACCGGCGCTGGCGCGAGGCGACCTTCGTCGCGGTCAGTTTCGTGGGATCGGCGTTGCTGAACATGGGCAGCAAGCACTTCTTCCAGCGCCAGCGCCCCAGCCTGTGGGAGTCGATTGCGCCGGAATCGACGTTCAGCTTCCCCAGCGGGCACGCCATGGGCTCGATGACCCTTGCCGCGACCCTGGTGCTGCTGGCCTGGAATACACGCTGGCGCTGGCCGGTACTGCTGCTGGCGCCCCCGTTCAGCCTGCTGGTGAGCGTCTCACGGGTCTATCTGGGCGTGCATTATCCCTCGGACATCCTGGCCGGATGGTGTGCCGCGCTGGTTTGGGTGGTAGGGTGCTATCTGGTCATGTTCAGTCGCCGGCATCCTTGGCGACGTCGGGATTCGCCGCCAGCGACGGCCAGCGAAGCATCATCACAGGGGGGTGACGTGGATGACCCTTCCGCGGCGTCTACGTAATAGATCAGTTGTTTCGTTGCAGCAGGTTCTGCAAGACAGGGGGCAAGCACAACGCGCGTTACTGTGATGCGCAAGGCAGAACGCCCGGATCGCGTCCCGAACGCGCTTGCAGGGGTATCGGCGTCCTGCCTAGCTTGACCTGCAATGGCCGCATTCGAAGAGGTACGTGAATGACGATTCGAGTCTACCTGGTGGATGACCATGCGCTGGTCCGCACCGGGATGAAGATGATCCTGTCGGGGGAGACCGACATCGAGGTGGTGGGCGAAGCCGAGACCGGTGAAGACGCACTGCGCGACGTCCGCCAGCTGCTGCCGGACGTGGTGCTGTGCGACCTGCACCTGCCCGGTGTGAGTGGCATGGAAGTGACCGAGCGCATCGTCCGCAGCCACCGCAACACCCGCGTGGTGATCGTGTCGGTGCTGGAAGACGGGCCGCTGCCGAAGCGCTTGCTGGAGGCGGGGGCCGCGGGCTACATCGGCAAGGGCTGCGATGCACAGGAGCTGCTGCGCGCGGTGCGCGATGTGGCCATGGGCCGTCGCTACCTGGGCACCAGCATCGCGCAGAACCTGGCCTTGTCGACGGTGGAGGGCAATGGTTCGCCGTTCGACAGCCTGTCGCCGCGAGAACTGGAAGTAGCATTGCTGCTGACCCAGGGCCTGCGCCAGGAAGACATCGCGCGGCGCCTGAGCCTGAGTGCCAAGACGGTGAACACGCACAGGGCGCGGTTGTTCGAGAAGATGGGGATCCACGACAACATCGCGCTGGCGCGCATGGCCAGCCAGTACGGGCTGGTGGATCCGGCGCGGCCGTTGTAAGGGATTCGGTCTTCCGTAGAGCCGAGCCCATGCTCGGCTGCTCTCCATTCCGCTGGAGTGGAGCCGAGCATGGGCTCGGCTCTACACCTGCTTCGGGCTCAGAGGCCGCGCACGCGCTTGATGATCTTCGCCGCGTCGGCGGCGCTGGCGCGCACCTTGTCCCATTCGCCGCCGGCGATCCAGTTGCCCGGTACCATCCACGAACCGCCGATGCAGACCACGTTCTTCTGCTCAAGGTACTCGGCGGCGGTGTTCTCGGTGATGCCGCCGGTCGGGCACAGCTTCAGGTCCGCCACCGGGCCGGCCAGTCCCTTGATCATCGCCAGCCCGCCCACGGCCGTGGCCGGGAACAGCTTGCACACGCGGAAGCCGCGGGCGTAGAGCGACAGCAGCTCGGTCGGCGTCGCCGCACCCGGCACCACCGGCAGCGGCGCGGCGGCAAGTGCATCAGCCAGCGCCGACGGCGTACCCGGCGTCACCAGGAAGTCCGCACCCGCATCGATCGACTGCTGCATCTGCTCCACGGTCAGCACCGTACCGGCACCCACCACCACGTCCGGCAGCTCGCGCTTGAGCATTGCCAGCGCTTCCATCGCCACCGGCGTGCGCAGCGTCAGCTCGATCGCCGGCAGACCACCTTCCAGCAGCGCCGCACTCACCGCGCGGGCCTGGTCCAGCGTATGAATCGTCACCACGGGCAGGATGCCCGCCGCATGCAACAGCTCCGCCGCCTTCACCTGATGTCGTTCGATACCCATGCTTTTGCCCTTGCCTTTGCTCTTCTTGATTCAGTGGCCGCAGCGCAAATGACGCGCCGGGAATTGTCCAAGGGCAGTAGAGCGCCCTGGCCGGGACCGTGAGCGGCATGGATGCCGCGATCGAGCCCCCATGGATGGGTTTACGGCGTGTCCCGGCCAGGGCGCTCTACTGCCCAAGCCGGGAAGCCTGCCGCGGCTTTTCGCGTCAGGCGTCTTTCGCCTCATGCGGCGCCGCCGCCGCTGCCGCATCGTGCCCCAGCTCATACTCCGCGTCGTAGTCCCACGGCCCGCCATCGGCCGCCGCCGGCCCGCACGAAATCGAAATCGCCCCCTGGTCCGCCGGACCCACCACGCGACGGTTGATCGCAAACAGATTGCGGCCCAGGTCATGCGCGGCCGGCGCGGTGTTCGGCGCCAGCGGACGTGCTGCCCATTCCGCCGCGTCCACCAGCACTTCCAGCGTGCCGGCCTCACCGTCGAGGCGGATCATGTCGCCCTCGCGGACCTTGGCCAGCGGGCCACCGCGCGCCGCTTCCGGCGTCACATGGATGGCCGCTGGGATCTTGCCCGACGCACCGGACAGGCGGCCGTCGGTGACCAGCGCCACGCGCCGGCCCTGGTTCTGCAGCAGGCCCAGCAGCGGTGCCAGCGAATGCAGTTCGGGCATGCCGTTGGCACGCGGACCCTGGTAACGCACCACCGCCACGAAGTCCTGCGGCAGCAGGCCACCGGCGTGCAGCTTGTTCAATACCTGCGGTGCATCGACCACCACCGCCGGTGCTTCGATCGTCCGGTACTGCGGTTTCACCGCCGACAGCTTGATCAGCGACTTGCCGAGGTTGCCGCGCAGCAGGCGCAGGCCACCCTGGTGCTCGAACGGATTGTCGACCCCACGCACCACTTCGTCATCGGCACTGTGTTCCAGGCCCGGCAGGTAGACCAGCCGGCCGTCACGCAGCTGCGGCTCGCGCGCATAGTCGGCCATGCCGCCACGCGCGACGCTGACCAGGTCGCCGTGCATCAGGCCCGCCTTGATCAGCTCGCCGAACACGAAGGCCGGACCGCCAGCGGCCGCGAAACGGTTCACGTCGGCCTCGCCGTTCGGATAGACACGGGCCAGCAGCGGAATCAGCTGCGACAGTTCGTCGAAGTCGTCCCAGGTCAGCACGATGCCGGCCGCACGCGCCACCGCGATCCAGTGGATGGTGTGGTTGGTCGAACCACCAGTGGCCATCAGCGCGATGACCGCATTGATGATCGCGCGCTCGTCGATGATCCGGCCCAGCGGGCGGAAGTCGTCGCCCAGTGCGGTGATGTCCAGCGCGCGTTCGGTTGCCTCGCGGGTCAGGGCGTCGCGCAGCGGCGTGCCCGGATTGACGAACGAGGCGCCGGGCAACTGCACGCCCATGGCTTCCAGCAGCACCTGGTTGGAGTTGGCCGTGCCGTAGAAGGTGCAGGTGCCCGCACCGTGGTACGACGCGGACTCGGCTTCCAGCAGCTCTTCGCGGGTGGCCTCACCGGCGGCGTAGCGCTCGCGCACTTCGGCCTTCTGCTTGTTCGGGATGCCCGGGGTCATTGGGCCGGCGGGTACGAACACCGCCGGCAGATGGCCGAAGGCCAGCGCACCGATCAGCAGGCCCGGCACGATCTTGTCGCACACGCCGAGGTAGACGGTGGTATCGAACATGTCATGGCTGAGGCCGATGGCCGTGGCCTGGGCAATGACATCGCGCGAGAACAGCGACAACTCCATGCCACCACGGCCCTGGGTGACACCGTCGCACATTGCAGGGACGCCGCCGGCGACCTGTGCGGTGGCGCCCAGCTCGCGGGCGATGTCGCGGATCTGTTCGGGATAGGTCTCGAACGGCTGGTGCGCCGACAGCATGTCGTTGTAGGCGGTGATGATGCCCAGGTTCGGCGTCACGCCGCCGCGCAGGCGGCTCTTGTCGGTGCCGCCGCAGGCGGCGAACCCGTGGGCGAGGTTGCCGCAACTCAGGCGGCTGCGGAACGGGCCCTCACGCAGGGAGGCATCGATCGCGGCCAGATAGGCGGCGCGCGAGGCGGCGCTGCGGCGGATGACGCGCTCAGTGATGGCTTGCAGTTGAGGATGGAGGCTCATTGGCTACCGGCGTTCGTGGTGGCGAGAGGCAAGCGGCGGCACGGCGCCGCCGCCGACATCAATCAGCCCAGTGGACGCGCAGGCGCGCGCCTTCCAGGTTGATCGCATTGAGGATCGGATACTGCTGGGCATCGTTGCTGTCCAGCGCCTGGCGCAGTACCTGCAGCTTCTGCTTGCCGCGCAGCAGCAACAGGCGCTGGCGGCACTGGCGCAGGCCGTGCGGGGTCAGCGTGATGCGCAGCGGCCACTGGTTCGCGCCTGGGCAGCCAGTGGCATCCAGCGCAGCGTAGGGCAGGGTGCTTTCCAGTGCGCGTGCGAGGTCTTTCGAGCCCGGGAACAGCGAGGCGGTGTGCCCGTCGTTGCCCATGCCCAGCGCTACCAGGCTCGGCGGCTGGCTGTGCTGCGCCTGCAGGTTGGCGGTGTACACGCATTCGGGCAGTGGCTTGCCGATCCGTACCAGCGGATCGAAGTGGGCGCCCTCGGTACGCTTGAGCAGGTGCTCGCGCACCAGCCAGGCGTTGCTGTCGCGATCCTGCGGCGACAGCCAGCGCTCGTCGGCCAGGCTCACTTCAACCCGGTCCCAGTGCACGTCCAGCTCGGCCAGTGCCTGGTAGACCGGGGCCGGCGTGGTGCCGCCGGACAACAGGATGCGGGCGCGGCCCACTTCATTGATGTCGTGGTTGAGGGTGCGTGCCATCTCAGCGGCCACCGCTTCGATCCAGCCGTCGGCGTCGCCGTGCTGGATGAACTCGATGCGATCGTCGTGGAAGCTGGGGTTCATGCGGCAACTCCTGGTGCGTCACGTTCGGCGTCGGTGGCATAGGCGGCGGCGCCCAGCAATCCGGCGTGGGGATGCATCACCGCCAATGAGGGCACGCGCGCCATGATGGAGGAGAAGCGGCCCTTGTGTTCGAAGCGCTGGCGGAAACCAGAGTGCTGCAGCGAATCGAGCATCTTCGGGGTCAGGCCGCCGGTCAGGAACACGCCATCCCAGGCGCCCTGGGTGAGCACCAGGTCACCGGCGATGGCGCCGAACACGGCACAGAACACGTCCACGGTGCGCATTGCCTGCGGATCACCGTGCAGGGCGCGGGCGGTCACGTCCACCGGCTGCAGCTGGCCCGGGTCGATACCGGCCATCTCGCACACGGCGCGGTGGATGTTGACCAGGCCGGGGCCACAGATCAGGCGCTCGTTGGAGACGCGGCCGAACTGTTCGGACAGGATCTCGAGGATGCGGATCTCTTCCGGGGTTCCCGGCGGGAAGCTGACATGGCCGCCTTCGGTTTCCAGCGGGTAGCAGCGGCCGTGGCGCATGATCAGGCCGCCCACGCCGAGGCCGGTACCCGGCCCGATCACTGCGTAGTTGCGCGGCTGGCCCGGCTTGCCCGGTACCCAGGCGGCACCGCCGACCTGGACCACGTCCTCGGGCTGCAGCAGCGAGATCGCCATCGCCTGTGCGGCAAAGTCGTTGATCAGGTGCAGTTCGTCGAAACCGAGCATCGCTGCGGTGCGGCTGCGCGAGATCACCCACGGATGGTTGGTGATGCGTGCTTCATCACCATCAACGCGACCGGCCACTGCGAACACGCCGCGGCTTGCGGTGGCACCGATCTGTTCCAGATGGTGGCGCGCGGCATCACCCAGCGAAGGGAACTCCGTCACCGCGTACTCGCGGATGCTGTCCTTCTGCAGAGGTGCGTCCTGCGAGGTGTCAGCCAGGGCGAAGCGGGCATTGGTGCCACCGATGTCGGCCACCAGCACCGGCTGCGAACTGGCCCTCATGCCGACGCTCCACTGTCCGGTGCGTCCACGCCCTGCGGCAGGAACTCGCCGGCATTGCTCGGGCCCCATTGGCCGGCGGGGTAGGGTTCCAGCGGCAGCTTGGCGTCCTTCCAGGCGTCGGCGACGCTGTCGATCCAGGCCCACGCTGCACGCACTTCGTCGTCGCGCACGAACAGCGTGTGATTGCCATTGAAGGCGTCCAGGAACAGGCGCTCGTAAGCGATGCGGCGATGCAGGCCGGTTGGCACTGACAGTTCCAGTTCCAGCGGATGCAGTTCCAGCGCGCCCCATTCCGGGCCGGCCAGGCTGCTCATCAGGCCCAGTTCGATGTTTTCCTGCGGCTGCAGCTGGAACACCAGGCGGTTCGGTGCGGCCTGCGCGCGCTGCGGGCGCTCGAACAGCCAATGGGTGACCGGCTTCAGCGTGACCACCACGCGGGTGGTGCGCTCGGGCAGGCGCTTGCCGGTGACCAGATGGAACGGCACGCCGCTCCAGCGCCAGTTGTCGATATGCGCGGTGACACCGGCGAAGGTTTCCACGTCGCTACCTTCCGGCGGCTGGTAAGCCTGCGCCGGCTGGCCGTTGATGGTGCCGGCGGTGTAGCGGCCGCGGATGCTGTCACGCGCGGCGTGCTTCGCGTCGAGCGGGCGAAGGGCGCGCAGCACCTTGACCTTCTCGTCGCGGATGCGGTCGGCCTCCAGCGACGCCGGCGGCTCCATCGCCACCATGCACAGCAGCTGCAGGATGTGGCTCTGCACCATGTCGCGCAGCGCGCCGGAGCGGGCATAGTAGGCGTCACGGCCGTCCACGCCTTCGCTCTCGGCCACCAGGATGTGCACCGATTCGATGTAGTTGCGGTTCCACACCGCTTCCAGCAGCGTATTGCCGAAGCGCAGCGCGATCAGGTTCTGCACTGCCGCCTTGCCCAGGTAGTGGTCGAGGCGGAACACGCGGTCCTCGTCGATCCACTGGCCGATGGTGCTGATGATTTCCTCGGCGCTCTGGCTGTCGCTGCCGATCGGCTTCTCCAGCATCAGGCGTGCCGGCGCGGCGAGGGCGCCGCCCTTGGCCAGGCCTTCGCAGGTGGAAATGTACAGGCCCGGCGGAATGGCGAGGTAGCTGACGCACTTGCGGTGCACCAGGTCGGAGACCGCAGCGGCAACCGAGTCGACGTCGCGCAGGTCCACCGAACGGTAGTCGATGCGGCGCAGCAGGGCAGCAATGTCGTCCTGCGTGGCCATCGGCATGGCCTGCTGCAGGCGCGGCCGCAGGATGTCATGGAAGGCTTCGGTGTCATGCCCGGACAGGGCCAGTGCGCGGATGCGGAAGTCCTCCGGCAGCAGGCCGTCGCCAAGCAGGCGAAGCAGCGAAGGGAACAGGTAGCGCTGGGCCAGATCACCTGTGGCACCGAACAGGAAGAGGGTGTCGTGCATCGCTCGAGTTTCAGATCCGGGTGACATCGTTGTCAATCGCTTCATGGCTGGGTTCGGGGGACATCCGCGCAACTGCCTGTCCGAGGTTCGTCAGGGGCGATCTCCGGGGTTGCGGAAGACCGTTCCATTCGAAACCACTACCTCGGCGGAACCTTCGTTCAACCGCCGACGCAGATCGGTGCGCACCGATCATCGGATAGTGCCACGTGAAAACGTTTACATGGCAGAATGGGCAACTGTATTCGATTGCAGTGCTCGCCGTCATGCGGCAAGCGCGCAATCATCACTGCCATCGGGAGGGCCGAGGCAGTCCCAAAAGACAGCCCGGCTTCGGGCGGACCGGATAGGTGATATGGCAAAAGTGCAGTTGCAGGGTGTGCGCAAGGTCTATGACAACGGCCAGGTCGCGGTGAAGGACGCCAGCTTCGAGGTCGCCGATGGCGAGCTGATGGTGCTGGTCGGTCCGTCCGGCTGTGGCAAGTCGACCCTGTTGCGGATGGTGGCGGGCCTGGAAGAGATCAGCGGCGGCACGCTGACCATCGGTGATCGCGTGGTCAACGACGTGGCGCCGAAGGATCGCGACATCGCCATGGTGTTCCAGAGCTACGCGTTGTACCCGCACATGACCGTGGCCGAGAACCTGGCCTTCGGCCTGAAGCTGCGCGGGCATGACAAGGCGACCATCGACAAGCGCATTGCCGAGGCGGCGCAGACGCTGGGCCTGACCGAGATGATGGACAAGCTGCCCAAGGCGATGTCCGGTGGCCAGCGCCAGCGCGTGGCACTGGGCCGGGCGCTGGTGCGCGAGCCGGCGGTGTTCCTGCTCGACGAGCCGCTGTCCAATCTCGACGCCAAGCTGCGGCACAGCGTGCGTACCGAGATCGCGCAGCTGCACCGCAAGCTGGGCACCACCATGATCTACGTGACGCACGACCAGGTCGAAGCGATGACCCTGGGCCAGCGCATCGTGGTGCTGAAGGACGGCATCATCCAGCAGATCGATACGCCGATGGCGCTGTACGATCGCCCGGCCAACCTGTTCGTGGCCGGTTTCCTCGGCAGCCCGGCGATGAACGTGCTGCGTGGCACGTTGCAGGGCGATGCCGGCGGCGTGAGCGTGGTCGACGGCGAATGGCGTGCACCGCTGGGCCAGGCGATGATCGATCCGGCATGGCTGCAGAAGCCGATCGCGGTGGGCGTGCGCCCGGAGCACCTGCAGCCAGCGGCTGCCGATGATGCGCATGCATTCACCGCGCGCATCGAAGGCATCGAGCCGGTCGGCAACGAGATCTTCGTCAATCTGAGCAGTGGCCAGCATGCGCTGACCATGCGCGTGGCACCGCAGTCGCTGCCAGCAGTGGGCGAGCAGATCCGCGTGGCGATTCACCCGCAGGGGCTGCACTTCTTCAACCCGGAAACCGGCGAGCGCCTCTGACGCTGTAGCGCCTCTGACGCTGTAGAGCCGAGCCCACGCTCGGCTGCTTCGTTGCGGTGCGGACCAACGGTCCGCACCCACCATGGCGGCGGTAGCGCCGGGCCGTGCCCGGCGTGAACCTCAGCGCGCCAATCCATCCAGCAACGGCACGCGCTGCGCGATGGCATCACCCACCTGCAGGTCGGCGTCACTGGCTTCCAGCGGCAGCACCGCCAGCGCCAGGTTGCCGGCCACGCTGGCGACCGTGCCCAGCGTCGCGCCGTCCTGCAGCACGCCATCGCCGGCCTGTGCCGGTGCCGCGGTATGCAGCAGCTGCACCGCGCGCTTGGCCTTGCCGAGGAAATGGGTGCGGGCGACGATTTCCTGGCCCGGGTAGCAGCCTTTCTTCACGCTGTAGCCATTCAGGCGGTCCAGGCCCAGCTGCTGCGGGGTCCACACTTCGCGCTGGCTTTCGTCCAAGCGCGACAATCCGTAGCGCAGGTCGGCCTGGCGCCAGGCGAGGGCGAAGGCGGCTTCATCGGTTTCGCTTCCGGATGCAACGGCATCCGTCGCCCCGATGCGCAGGGTGCGCGGCAGGGCGTCGCTGCCCAGGTCCAGCTCCCAGCCGTCACCTGCAGCGTGCGCGATCGCGGCGCCGCTGGCAGCCTCGGGCGCAGTGAACGCACCGGCCACGGCCAGATCGCTGCGCACCTGTACCTTCACCTTGCGACGGAACACGAAGCGCTGCAGTTGCGACGCAATCGCATCGGCATCGCCGTCGGCGAGCACCAGCATCACGTGATCGTCGGCCAGCCGGAGCAGCTGGAACACTGCCAGGGTGCGGCCCTTGGCACTCAGCCAGGCGCTCCACTGCCAGTGCAGCAGGGGCAGGGCGGTGACGTCGCTGCTGAACTGGGCGTGGGCGAAGGCGGCCGCATCCGGGCCCTGCAGGCTCAGCAGCTGGTGGCCGGGCAGGCGCGGATATCCGACGAAAGCAGGGGGCAGGTTGTCAGGCACGTGAACGAGGTCTAAAATTTGTGCGTTGCGAGACCGAACATGATAGGCCAAACAACCCCCACTCCCGACGACGAATCTGAAGCCCCGCTGGTCCCCGCGGCACCCGTGCCCGTGGAACAGGAAAAAGCAGAGGAATTCGGCGGCCGCGGCGGACTTGATCCGGTGCGGTATGGCGATTGGGAGAAAAACGGACGCTGCATCGATTTCTGATCAGCATTGAGCCAACGCGGCCGCGTGCCGCCCAGCCGAGACAACGAGCCCAGCGAATGGCGACCAGACAACGCCCACTTTCCCCGCACCTTCAGGTGTATCGCTGGCAGATTCAGATGGCCACCTCGATCCTGCATCGAGCCACCGGCATCTTTCTGTCTGTTGGTGCCCTCATCATCGCTGCCGGCCTGCTGGCCCTGATGATGGGGCCCGAGTCCTGGAACTGCTTCACCGGCCATGCCGGGGCCTGGTATGGCCGCGTGTTCCTGTTCGCGTGGACATGGTCGTTCGCCTATCACCTGTGCAATGGCATCCGCCATGTGGTGCAGGACTTCGCCATCGGCTTCAGCATCCCTGCCTTCATCCGCAGCAGCTGGCTGTCGGTCATCGGCAGCCTGGTGATCACCCTGCTGGTGTGGGCCTATGTGATGTTCGGAGGTGCCGCGTGAGCAAGTTCCGTACCCCGCTGAAGAACGTGCGCGGCCTGGGCTCGGCCAAGACCGGCACCGAGCACTTCGTGCACCAGCGCCTGACCGCTGCCGCGCTGGTGGTGCTGGGCATCTGGTTCCTGGTCTTCGTGCTGGGCCTGCTGGGCTCGGATTACGCGACCGCCGCCGCCGCCGTGGCCAAGCCGTGGAATGCAGTGCCGTTGATCGGCCTGCTGATCGCCATGTTCTGGCACGCGCAGCTCGGCATGCAGGTCGTGCTGGAAGACTACATCCACGAATCGCTGCTGGCCCTGGTGCTGCAGACCGCGGTGAAGTTCGTCGCCGTGCTCGGCATGATCGTCAGTGTGTTTGCGGTGGGCCGCATCGCCCTCGGCGTTGCCTGAGCCCAGGCACCTACACAGGAATCCAGATTAGATGTCCGCTTACAAGATCACCGAACACAAGTACGACATGGTCGTGGTCGGCGCCGGCGGTGCCGGCCTGCGCGCCACGTTCGGCCTGGCCGCCAAGGGCCTGCAGACCGTGTGCCTGACCAAGGTCTTCCCGACCCGTTCGCACACCGTTGCCGCCCAGGGCGGTATTTCGGCCGCACTCGGCAACATGGGCGAGGACGACTGGCGCTACCACTTCTTCGACACCATCAAGGGGTCGGACTGGCTGGGCGACCAGGACGCCATCGAGTACATGTGCCGTGAGGCCATCCCGGCCATCATCGAACTGGAACACTACGGCGTGCCGTTCTCGCGCACCGCCGAAGGCAAGATCTACCAGCGTCCGTTTGGTGGCATGACCACCAAGTACGGCGAAGGCCCGGCGGCGCAGCGTACCTGCGCGGCGGCCGACCGTACCGGCCACGCGATGCTGCATACCCTGTACCAGCAGTCGCTGAAGCACGATGCGCGCTTCATGATCGAGTACTTCGCGCTCGACCTGATCTTCGACGACGAAGGCGCCTGCCGCGGCGTGCTGGCCCTGGACATGTCCGATGGCACGCTGCACCTGTTCCGCGCCCAGGGCGTGGTGCTGGCCACCGGCGGCTACGGCCGTGCCTACTTCAGCGCCACCTCGGCGCACACCTGCACCGGCGACGGTGGCGGCCTGGCCATGCGTGCCGGCATCGCCATGCAGGACATGGAGTTCGTGCAGTTCCACCCGACCGGCATCTACGGCGCCGGCTGCCTGATCACCGAGGGTGTCCGCGGTGAAGGCGGCATCCTGCGCAACAGCAGCGGCGAGCGCTTCATGGAGCGCTATGCACCGCACTACAAGGATCTGGCCTCGCGCGACGTGGTCAGCCGTTCGATGACCATCGAGATCCGCGAAGGCCGCGGCGTCGGCGAGCACAAGGACCACATCCTGCTCGACCTGACCCACCTCGGCCCGGGCGTGATCGACGAGAAGCTGCCGGGCATCGCCGAGAGCGCCCGCATCTTCGCCGGCGTCGACGTGCACAAGCAGCCGATCCCGGTCATTCCGACCGTGCACTACAACATGGGCGGCATCCCGACCAACTACCACGGTGAAGTGGTGCAGAAGGTCGGCGACAACGACAACGCCGTGGTGCCGGGCCTGTACGCCATCGGCGAAGCGGCCTGCGTGTCCGTGCACGGCGCCAACCGCCTGGGCTCGAACTCGCTGCTCGACCTGGTGGTGTTCGGCCGTGCGGTGGCCAACCGCTGCGCCGAGACCATCAAGCCGGGTGCCGCGCACAAGCCGCTGCCGGCCGATGCCTGCGACAAGGCGCTGGGCCTGCTGGACAAGCTGCGCCACGCCAACGGCGATACCCCGACCTCGGTCATCCGCGATCGCATGCAGCGCACCATGCAGGCCGACGCGGCCGTCTTCCGCACCAGCCAGACGCTGAAGGAAGGCTGCGAGAAGATGGACAAGATCTTCGACTCGTTCCAGGACGTGAAGGTCTCCGACCGTTCGCTGGTCTGGAACTCGGACCTGATCGAGACCTACGAGCTGAACAACCTGCTGCTCAACGCGGTGGCGACGATCAACTCGGCCGAACAGCGCAAGGAAAGCCGTGGTGCGCATGCGCACGAGGACTATCCGGACCGCGACGACGTCAACTGGCAGAAGCACACCCTGGTCAGCGTCGACGAGAAGGGCAAGTGCAGCTTCGACTACCGTCCGGTGCACATGTACACGTTGACCGACGACGTGTCCGTGGTGCCGCCGAAGCCGCGCGTGTACTGATCCGACCCCGCCTACCATGCAATCCGCGCCCACGGGCGCGGGCCGCCTGAGCCAACGAGAGCAGCCATGGCCGAGTTTTCACTCCCCAAGAATTCCAAGATCACGAAGGGCAAGCACTTCCCCGTCAAGAACGGCGGCAAGAATGTGCGCACCTTCAAGATCTACCGCTGGAGTCCGGACGACGACAGCAACCCGCGCACCGATACCTATGAAGTCGATCTGGACGCCTGTGGCCCGATGGTCCTGGACGCCCTGATCAAGATCAAGAACGAGATCGACCCGACCCTGACCTTCCGCCGTTCCTGCCGCGAAGGTATCTGTGGTTCGTGCGCGATGAACATCGACGGCACCAACACCCTGGCCTGCACCCGAGCCATCTCGGACTGCGGCAAGAAGGAAGTGCCGATCTACCCGCTGCCGCACATGAACGTGGTCAAGGATCTGGTTCCGGACCTGACCCACTTCTACGCGCAGTACGCCTCGATCAAGCCGTGGATCCGCACCCAGACCCCGGCACCGCCGGACCGCGAGCGCCTGCAGTCGCCGGAAGACCGCAAGAAGCTCGACGGCCTGTACGAGTGCATCCTGTGCGCCTGCTGCTCGACCAGCTGCCCGAGCTACTGGTGGAACGGCGAGCGTTACCTGGGCCCGGCAATCCTGCTGCAGGCCTACCGCTGGATCATCGACTCGCGCGATGAGGACACCGGTGCGCGCCTGGACGATCTGGAAGATCCGTTCAAGCTGTACCGCTGCCATACCATCATGAACTGCGCCCGGACCTGCCCGAAGGGCCTGAACCCGGCGCTGGCGATCGCCGAGATCAAGAAGCTGATGATGGAGCGCCGCGCCTGATACAGGCCTGGCAGTACCCGGTGGAGCCACGTCACGCGAGGCTGCGCCACCCAGTAGAGCCACGCCATGCGTGGCTTTGCTGTATCTGGAGAAGCACGATGGAAGACGATGTCCTGCTGAAGAAGCTGCGCTGGCGCTGCCGCCGCGGCATGCGCGAACTGGACCAGCTGTTCGGCCGCTACCTGGACCGTGAGTGGAGCACTGCACCGACCGGAGAGCGCGAGGTTTTCCTGTTCCTGCTCGACTGCGAGGACGATAAGTTGTGGCGCTGGTTCATGGGCTATGAGGCCTGCCCGCATGCGCACGCGATCCCCCTCATGCAGAAGATCCTCGCCCTCAAGCCTTGAGTGGCGCCCCTCGCGGCTGCAGGCCGCCGCCCAGTTGGCGGTGCTGCTGGCCTCCCCCTGGTTGTTGCGCGCCTCGGATCTGCCTGCGCGGCTGCTGATGCCCGCGCTGCTGCTGGCCTGGGGCGTCGGCTTGGCCGAACTGGCCTGGCGCCAGCGCAGGCCGCGCGTGCAGGTGCTTCTGCCTCCGCTTCCCGAGGCATTGCAGGTGGCCGGACGGGACGTCGATACGCCACGGCTGGTGGTGCGTGGCCCATGGTTGTTGTTGCTGTGGCGTGAGGATCGGCGCCGCCGGCGCCTGCTGTTCTGGCCGGATGTGCTCGATTCAGGGCAGCGACGTGAACTGCGACTGGCCGTGGCCACACGCAGCGTTTCCCGTCGGCCCCGGTCAATGGCACCATAAGCTGAATTGACCGGCGTGCCTGCATGTTCAAACCCATTCCCGTGGCCATCGGCCTGCGCTACCTGCGCGCCAAGCGCCGCAACGGCTTCATTTCCTTCATCTCGATGGCATCGATCCTGGGCATCGCGCTCGGCGTTACGGTGCTGATCACCACCCTGGCGGTGATGAGCGGTTTCCAGAAGGAAATCCGCAGCCGCCTGCTGCAGATGACCGCCCATACCACCATCAGCCGCGACGGCGAGCCGATGCCGGACTGGATGCGGGTGGTTGATGTTGCCCGCAAGGATCCGCGCGTGGCGGGTGCCGCGCCGTACATCGAGATCCAGTCGATGATCAGCGGCCCGCGCGTGCAGGGCGCGATCATCCAGGGCATCGATCCGGCGCTGGAGCCGAACGTCTCGGTGATCGACAGGAAGGTCACCAAGGGCAGCTATGACAGCCTCAAGCCGGGCAGCTTCAACCTGCTGCTGGGCAAGGAGCTGGCGATCTGGCTGGGCGTGGACGTTGGCGACCAGGTGCTGGTGACCTTTGCCGAAGTGCAGGGCACGCCGGCCGGTGCGGTGCCACGGATGAAGCGCTTCACCGTCAGCGGCATCTTCGAGGCCGGGTACAACGAGGTCGATCGCGGCGTCGGCTTCGCCAACATGCAGGACCTCGAGCGTGTTCTGCGCAGTGACGGCGCCACCGGCGTGCGGCTGAAACTGCACGACATGGACCGTTCGCTGGAAGTGGGCGTGGACCTGGCGCAGAGCCTCGGCGGTGCCTACCGCGTGAGTGACTGGACGCAGCAGAACGCCAACCTCTACCACTCGCTGCGCATGGAGAAGGTGGTGATGGGCATCCTGCTGTCGCTGATCATCGCCATGGGGGCCTTCAACCTGGTGTCCTCGCAGGTGATGCTGGTGACCGACAAGCAGGCCGACATTGCCATCCTGCGCACCCTGGGCCTGACCCCGGGCGGGGTGATGCAGGTGTTCATGGTGCAGGGCTCGTTGATCGGCATCTTCGGCACGCTGGCCGGCCTGATCGGTGGCATCACCCTGACCCTCAACCTGGAGCGCATCCTCGGCGCTATCGAGAGCGTGTTCAACGTCAAGCTGATGCCGGAGGATGTGTACTACATCACCGGCCTGCCGACCGACATGCAGACCGGCGACGTGGTGGCGATCACCGTGGTCGCACTGCTGATGAGCTTCCTGGCCACCCTGTATCCCGCCTGGCGGGCAGCACGCACCCAGCCGGCGGAGGCCCTGCGTTATGAATAAGGTCTTCAACCGCGGCGACGAAGTGATCCGCGCCGAAGCACTGGGCAAGACCTACGCCGAAGGGCGCATGCAGACCCCGGTGTTCGATGGGCTGGACCTGACCGTGACTGCTGGCGAGACGGTGGCGATCATCGGCGCCTCCGGTGCCGGCAAGAGCACGCTGCTGCACCTGCTGGGCGGCCTGGACATTCCGACTGCCGGCGAAGTGTATGTGACCGGCCAGCGCATGTCGGCGCTGTCGGATACCGCGCGCGGCCTGCTGCGCAACCAGGCGCTGGGCTTCGTCTACCAGTTCCATCACCTGCTGCCGGAGTTCACCGCGCTGGAAAACGTGATGATGCCGGTGCTGCTGGCCGGCACCGCCGTGGCCGAGGCGAGCAGCCGGGCCACCACGCTGCTGGAAGCGGTCGGCCTCGGCCATCGCCTGGACCACAAGCCGGGCGAGCTGTCCGGCGGCGAACGCCAACGTGCCGCAGTGGCGCGCGCGCTGGTCAATCATCCGGCCTGCGTGCTCGGCGACGAGCCGACCGGTAACCTGGATGACCGCACCGCCGGCACCGTGTTCGAGCTGATGCTGGAACTCAACCGCGCGCGTCATACCAGCCTGGTGCTGGTGACCCACGACCGCAGCCTGGCACGGCGCCTGGACCGGGTGCTGGAGCTACGCGAAGGGCGCCTGCACGCACTGGCCCACGCCGACGTCTGAGCGCTGGGACCGCTTTGGTAGAGGCTGGCCTTGGGTGGCTGCTCCTGCAGGGCAAGCGCCAACCAAGGTTGGCGTCTACCGTGGTCCGGCCAGTAGCCGCCGACCGGCGGCTGAATGGGGCGCGAGCCGTCGCGCCGGCGTTGCCAGCCCAGGCGCATGATGGCGACAGTTCCCCGAGGAGATCGCCATGAAGACCCCGATCCTGATGGCTGGGCTCTGCCTGGCACTGGCCGCCTGTGCGACCACCGGCCGGCTCAGCAGTACCGAGAAACTGGATCTGTACCGTGCCCACGCCGGCGCGCCGCAGAATGACATGCAGTTCTTTGGCAGCCTCAATGGCTGGACCGAGCTGGGCGACAGTGCGCTGGCGGTGTGGACCCGTCCCAGCGAAGCCTATCTGCTGGAGTTGAATGGTCCCTGCCAGGACCTGCCATATGCGACCGCCATCGGCCTGACCAGCAGCATGGGCCGCGTGTCGTCGCGCTTCGACAAGGTGCTGGTGCGCGACCCCACCGGCGGCCCGCGCCTGCCGTGCTTCATCAACAGCATCCGCAAGCTGGACGTGAAGGCCCTGCGTGCGTCCGAACAGGAGCTGCGACAGGCGCAGGTGCAGGAGCGCGAGGAATCCGGGAAATAAACGGGTAGCGCCGGGCCATGCCCGGCGGATGCCTAGACGCCGGGCATGGCCCGGCGCTACCGGCAGGTCAGGCTTCCGGGGTGAAGCCGGCCGGCTTTTCCGCGTCCTTCTCGAACAGGAACTTGACCAGTTCGCCTTCAAGGAACGCACGATGTTCCGGCGTGCGCGGCGACAGCCGGTTCTCGTTGATCAGCATGGTCTGGTGGGCCAGCCACGCGGCCCAGGCCTGCTTGCCGATGTTGTTGAAGATGCGCTGGCCCAGCTCGCCGGGGTAGGGCACGAAGTCCAGGCCCTCGGCATCGCGTTGTTCGTACTGGCAGAAGACGGTTCGGGGCATGGCACTCACTCGTGGTTGCGGGGTTTGCTGGAATTTCGTTTCGGCGTCTTGATCGTGGCGCCGTCGAGCAGTTTGCGGATCGGTGCCGGCAGGCCCAATGCGGGTAGCTCGTCGTTGGCGACCCAGCGCAGCGTGGGTTCTTCCACGCGCAGGCCGCGCACCTTCCGTGACAATACCTGCAGGTGCAGCCTGTAGTGGCTGAAGGTGTGCTGCAGCACCGGCAGTTCCTCCGCATCTTCCAGCGAGCCGTCGACATGTGCGTCGAACCAGTCCTGCAGGTCGCTGCCGGCCTCGGCCTGCGGCAGCGTCCACAGCTGCGCCCAGATGCCGGTGTCCGGCCGCTTCTGCAGCAGCACGCGCTGCT
>NZ_LEKR01000042.1:0-37313 GCF_001580555.1 Stenotrophomonas sp. DDT-1 | reverse complement strand
GGTACTGCGGTGCCGGTTCCACGCTGTCGCGCAATGCGGCAGCAGCGTGCCACGGCCAGCGCGGGTCGTAGAGGATGCCGCGTGCCAGCGCTACCGCATCGGCGTGGCGATGGCGCAGGATCGATTCGGCTTGCTCGGGCTCGGTGATCATGCCCACCGCGATCACCGGCATGCGTACCTTGGCCTTGATCGCCGCGGCGAACGGCACCTGGTAGCCCGGGCCGACGGTGATCTTCTGGCGCTCGTCCAGGCCACCGCTGGAAACGTGCAGGAAGTTGCAGCCGCGCGCGTCCAGCACCTGGGCCAGTGCTTCGCTCTGCACCAGATCCCAGCCACCCTCGACCCAGTCGCTGGCGGAAATGCGCACGCCCACGGCGATCCTGTCCGATACCGCCGCACGCACCGCGTCGAACACTTCCACGAGCAGGCGCAGGCGGTTCGGCAGCGAGCCGCCATAGCCATCGGTGCGGCGGTTGCTCAGCGGCGACAGGAACTGGTGCAGCAGGTAGCCGTGCGCGGCATGCAGTTCGATCAGCTCGAAGCCCAGGCGCTCGGCGCGCACCGCACTGGCGGCGAAGGCGGCGATCACCTCGGCGATGCCGGCCTCGTCCAGTTCCTGCGGTGCCGGATCGGCGGCATGGAACGGTAGCGGCGACGGCGCCACCGTGGTCCAGCCACGGGTATCGTCGACCGTCAGCTGGCCACCGCCGTCCCAAGGCCGGTTCACCGAGGCCTTGCGGCCGGCGTGGCCGAGCTGGATGCCCAACGGCATCGGCGACCAGCGGCGGACGCTGGCCAGCACCTGTGCCAGTGCGGCTTCGGTGCCATCGTCCCATAGGCCCAGGTCGGCCCAGCTGATGCGGCCGCGCGGTTCGACGGCGGTGGCTTCCAGGATCAGCAGGCCGGCACCGGACTGCGCCAGGTTGCCCAGGTGCATGGCGTGCCAGTCGCTGGCGCGGCCGTCCTCGGCGGAGTACTGGCACATCGGCGCGATGACGATGCGGTTGGACAGGGTCAGGGGGCCGAACGAGATCGGCGAGAACAGCTGGCTCAAGACGGTGATGAACGACGTAGGGGGTGCGTATTGCACCGCTGCGCGGCTCGCGGATCAACCATCTGGATGGATCGCTGTTTCGCGTGACCTGCAGCAGCCGAGCGTGCGCCCGGCTCTACAGAAGCCCTCGCCCCTGGTAGAGCCGAGCCCGTGCTCGGCTCAGCGCGCAGCCCACGTGGCCAGCGCTTCAGCGCAGTCCCGCTCATCCTTGAACAACAGCAGGTCGTCGGCTCGGGTGCGGCCTCGGTTCAGCGCCGCTACCGGCAACCCTGCCTTCGCGGCCGCCTGCACGAAGCGGAAGCCGGAAGAGACCATCAGCGACGAGCCCACCACCAGCACGGCGTCGGCCTGCTGCAGGTGATCGTGCACCGCCGCCACCCGTTCACGCGGCACGTTTTCGCCGAAGAACACCACATCCGGCTTCAGCAGGCCGCCGCAGTACGGACAATCGGGCACCACGAACGTGGAGAAATCGGTCTCCAGATCGGCATCGCCATCGGGCGCGATACCGGCATCCAGCGCATCCCAGCCCGGATTGGCCTCCAGCAGCCGCTGCTGGAAATCCTCGCGGCCACTGCGGCGCTCACAGCTCATGCAGCGCACCCGGTCCAGGCGGCCATGCAGGTCGATCACCTTGTGGCTGCCGGCGCGCTGGTGCAGGCCGTCCACGTTCTGGGTCAGCAGCAGCTGCAGCTTGCCGCGGCTTTCCAGGGCAGCCAGGGCCTGGTGGGTGCCGTTGGGCCGCGCCAGGCCGAAGCGCGGCCAGCCCAGCAGGCTGCGCGCCCAGTAGCGCTGGCGGGTGGCCGCCTCGCCCATGAAGGCCTGGTAGGTCACCGGCGGCGTGCGTTTCCACTGGCCGTCGGTATCGCGATAGTCGGGAATGCCCGAGGCAGTGCTGCAACCGGCGCCGGTCAGCACGAACAGGCGCTGGGCGTGGTCGATGAAGTCGGTCAGCGGCGAGGTCATGGCTGCCAGATGGGGGCGCCGCAGCGCCCGTGCAAGCGCCGGCTCAGGCGGCCGGCAGCGGCGGCACCGCGATCGGGTGGCCGTCCTCGTCCAGCGCGATCATCACGAAGTGGCCGCGGGTACACAGCTTGCGCTCACCGCTGTGCAGGTCCTCGGCGACCAGTTCCACCTCGACCTTCATCGAGCTGCGCCCGACTTCGACGATGCGGCCGATGGTTTCCACCATCTGGCCGATGCGGATCGGCAGCTTGAAGTCGACCTGGTCGCTGCGCGCGGTCACCACGGTGCGGCGCGAATAGCGGGCGGCGGCCAGGAAGGCGGCCTTGTCCATCCACGCCAATGCCTGGCCACCGAACAGGGTGCCAAGGTGGTTGGTGTGGTTGGGGAAGACGATTTCGGCCATGCGCACTTCGGTGGGCGGCACGGTTTCGGGGATCGGGGTCATGGGGGTGCTTCGGTGTGGGGTCCGTCAATTTTAAGCCAGGCCCCGTGCAGGCGACGCTACACTGCGCCACGCCCACCGCCAGGACCGCCCATGCCCGCACTTTCCGACCTGTTGGCCTTTGCGCTGGTTTCGCTGGCCATGGTGCTCACGCCCGGGCCGAACATGATCTACGTCATCTCGCGCTCGATCTGCCAGGGGCCGCTCGCCGGGCTGATCTCGCTGGGCGGGGTGGCGCTGGGCTTCGTGTTCTACATGCTGTGCGCGGCACTGGGCATCACCGCCCTGCTGATGACCGTGCCGTTCGCCTATGAGGCGCTGCGCATCGGTGGCGCGCTGTACCTGCTGTACCTGGCGTGGCAGGCGCTGAAGCCCGGCGGCCGTTCGCCGTTCGCGGTGCGCGAGCTGCCGCAGGACAGCCCGCGCAGACTGTTCACGATGGGCTTGCTGACCAATCTGCTGAACCCGAAAGTGGCGGTGATGTACCTGTCGCTGCTGCCGCAGTTCCTGCATCCCGATGGCGAAGGCAGCGTGCTGATGCAGTCGATCGTGCTGGGCTGCACCCAGATCCTGGTCAGCGTCAGCGTGAACGGCCTGATCGCGCTGGCCGCCGGCAGCATCGCCGGCTTCCTGGCCGCGCGCCCCACCTGGCAGAGGCTGCAGCGCTGGCTGATGGGCACGGTGCTGGCCGGGTTGGCGGTGCGCATGGCGGTGGAAGGACGGCGCTAGCGCTTTGTAGAGTCGAGCCATGCTCGACTCTACAAAAGCCAGGCGCGCAACAAAAAACCCCGGCATTGGCCGGGGTTTTTCGTTGCGACAGGCCTGACCGGTTCGATCAGAAGTTCATGTCGAAGGCGACTTCGCCCTGCACGCCGACCTGGTAGGCCGAGACGCGGCGTTCGAAGAAGTTGGTCAGTTCCTGCACGTCCTGCAGTTCCATGAACGGCAGCGGGTTGCGCACGTTGTACTTCTTTTCCATGCCCAGTTTGGCGAAGTGCTGATCGGCACAATGCTGCAGGTACTGGCGCATGTCACGGGTCGAGATGCCGGCCACGCCGCCGGACAGCACGTCCTCGGCGAACTGCACTTCGCATTCGATGGCTTCGGCCAACATGTCGTAGACCTGCTGCTTCATCTCGTCGTCGAACAGGTCCGGCTCTTCCTCACGCACCACGCGCACCGACTCGAAGGCGAACTCCATGTGCGCGCTTTCGTCGCGGAACACCCAGTTGGTGCCCGAAGCCAGGCCCGGCAGCAGGCCGCGCGAACGGAAGTAGTACACGTAGGCGAAGGCAGCGAAGAAGAACAGGCCTTCGATGCAGGCAGCGAAGCAGATCTGGTTGAGCAGGAACTGGCGGCGCTGTTCGCGGGTCTCGATGCGGGTCAGGTCCTGGATCGAGTCGATCCACTTGAAGCAGAAATCGGCCTTCTTCTTGATCGAGTCGATGTTCTCCACCGCCGAGAACGCCTTGGCGCGCTCTTCCGGGTCCGGCAGGTAGTTGTCGAGCAGGGTCAGGTAGAACTGCACGTGCAGTGCTTCTTCATACAGCTGGCGCGACAGGTACATGCGCGCTTCCGGCGCATTGAGGTGCTGGTACAGGTTCAGCACCAGGTTGTTGGACACGATCGAGTCGCCGGTGGCGAAGAACGCGACCAGGCGGTGGATCAGGTGGCGCTCGCCCGGCGACATCTTGCTGTGCAGGTCGGTGATGTCGATCTGGAAGTTGATCTCTTCCACCGTCCAGGTGTTCTTGATCGCATTCCGGTACATGTCATAGAACTGCGGGTAGCGCATCGGGCGCAGGGTCAGTTCAAAACCGGGATCGAGCAGCATCTGCTTGGGCTTGTCGGCCATGGGTGTTTCCTTGAATTCTCGGGTCAAAACGCCGGGCATGGCCCGGCGCTACCTTGGTGTTTCCGTGCTGCAGCCGAGCATGGATCGGCTCTACAGGTGCGAGGTGCTCGAGTGCCGACCAACGGTCGGCACCCACCGCGCGGTGTGTTACTGGCAGGCCTCGCAGGCTTCCGGGTTTTCCAGCGAGCAGGCGATGGCTTCGTCCGGGCTGAACACCTTGGCCGGTGCGGCGGCACTCACCGTGGTCTTGGCGATCTTGGTGGCCGGGCGCGAACGCAGGTAGTAGGTGGTCTTGATGCCCTGCTTCCAGGCGTACATGTACATGGAGGACATCGCGCCGATGTTCGGGCTTTCCATGAACAGGTTGAGCGAGGCCGACTGGTCGATGAAGGCGCCACGCTCGGCGGCCATGTCGATCAGCGAACGCATCGGCAGTTCCCACGCGGTGCGGTAGACCTCGCGCAGCGTTTCCGGGATCTGCGCCACGCCGGCGATCGAGCCTTCGGCCAGCTTGATGGCATCGCGCATTTCCGGCGTCCACAGGCCCAGCTTCTTCAGCTCGTTGACCAGGTAACGGTTGACCTGCAGGAAGTCACCGGACAGGGTCTCGCGCTTGAACAGGTTGGACACCTGCGGCTCGACGCACTCGTAGCAACCGGCGATCGAGGCGATGGTCGCGGTCGGCGCGATCGCGATCATCAGCGAGTTGCGCAGGCCGTGTTCCTTGATGCGCTCACGCAGGGCATCCCAGCGCGCGGTGTCTTCCGGCACCACGTTCCAGGCGTCGAACTGCAGTTCGCCGCTGGCGGCACGGGTGTCGTTGAACGACGGGTGCTTGCCGCGTTCCTGGGCCAGCTCGCAGGAGGTTTCCAGCGCGTGGAAGTAGATCGCTTCGGCGATCTTCTTCGACAGCGCGCGGGCTTCGGCGCTGTCGAACGGCAGGCGCTTGCGGAAGAACACATCCTGCAGGCCCATGCAGCCCAGGCCGACCGGACGCCAGCGCAGGTTGGCGCGGCGGGCGGTTTCGATCGGGTAGAAGTTCAGGTCGATGACGCGGTCGAGCTGGCGCACGGCCAGGCGCACGGTCTCGGCCAGCTTCTCGAAGTCGAACTCGTTGTGCTCGTCGAAGTGGTTGCCCAGGTTGATCGAACCCAGGTTGCACACTGCGGTTTCATCGTTGGAAGTGACTTCCAGGATTTCGGTGCACAGGTTGGACAGGTGGATCACGTTGCCCGGACGCAGGGTCTGGTTGCTGGCGCGGTTGCACTTGTCCTTGAAGGTCATCCAGCCGTTGCCGGTCTCGGCCAGCGTACGCATCATGCGGGCGTACAGCTTGCGCGCGGAGATGGTGCGGTTGGCCTTGCCCTGGGCTTCGGCCTGCAGGTAGGCAGCCTCGAAGGCTTCGCCAAACAGGTCGGTGAACTCCGGCACGACGCGCGGATCGAACAGCGACCATTCCTGGTCGGCCTCGACGCGCTTCATGAACAGGTCCGGCACCCAGTTGGCCAGGTTCAGGTTGTGCGCACGGCGGGCTTCGTCACCGGTGTTGTCACGCAGTTCGAGGAAGTCCTCGATGTCGGCGTGCCAGGTTTCCAGGTACACGCAGGCTGCGCCCTTGCGCTTGCCGCCCTGGTTCACCGCGGCCACGGACGAATCCATGGTCTTCAGCCACGGCACGATGCCGTTGGAGTGGCCGTTGGTCGACTTGATCAGCGAGCCACGCGAACGCACGCGGGTGTAGCTGACGCCGATGCCGCCGGAGAACTTCGACAGCTGGGCGATGTCGCCGTACTTGGCATAGATCGACTCCAGCGAGTCCTGCGGCGAGTCCAGCAGGAAGCACGAGGACAGCTGCTCGTGGGTGGTGCCGGAGTTGAACAGGGTCGGGCTGGACGGCAGGTAGTCCAGGTTGCCCATGCGCTTGTACAGCGCCAGGGTCTCGGACACGTCCTCGCTCAGCGCGCTGGCGATGCGCAGGAAGAACTGCTGCGGGGTCTCGATCACCTTGCGGGTGTGCGGATGGCGCAGCAGGTAACGGTCGTACAGGGTACGCAGGCCGAAGTAATCGAAGTTCAGATCCAGCGAGATGTCGATGGCGTCGTTGAGCTTGCGCGCATTGGTCTGCACGAAGTTCAGCAGGCGGTCGTTGATCAGGCCGACTTCATGGCCACGGCTGACTGACTGCGAGAAGGCGTAGATTTCCTGGCCCGAGACTTCCTTGGCAATGTAGTTGGCCAGCAGGCGCGCAGCGAGGCGGCCGTACTCGGGCTCTTCGCCAATCAGCAGGGCGGCGGTGCGGATGGACAGTTCGTCCAGCTCGCGGGTGGTAGCGCCGTTGTACAGGCCGGAAATGGTGCGGGTGGCCACGCGCATCGGATCGACGGCGTGCAGGCCTTCGGAGGAACGCTGCACCGCGCGCACGATCTTGTTCAGGTCCACCAGCTCGGTGGTCCCGTTGCGCTTGGTCACACTCATCGCGTTGGCCGTCGGCGGCGACGTCAACAGGAATTCGCTTTCCTTCTCGATGGTGGCGCTGGATTCGGTGCTCACGGCGTATGTCCTCTTGGCGTGATTGGGGGTGCTCGATGCATCGGGGTGACGCAACCCGGGACATGACGGCCCAGGATGGCAGGACGGCGTCGCAGGGGATGAGACCCTGCGCCTGCCACTGCCGTTGACGATCGCGGGAGGTATTGCTGCCAGCCCCCAGACCTGGGGTTGCTGCGACCGACGGCCACAAGATAGTGGGGGTAGTGGGGTCCGTCAACGCCAAATGTAGTGAAATTCGGCAATCCCTTGCGCCGCAAGGATCGTGCCATCGGCGCCCTGATCAGACGCTTCAGACCTGCCGGAACGGGCTGCGCAGTCAAGCCCGAAAGGCGTCATTGCGGTGGTACAACGCGCTGCGGAAACGGAACAATGACAGCTTCACATGACAGTGATGAAACTGGCTAGGGACAACCCTGTGGATAGGTGGTGGGCATCCGGTGGACGTCGGGATCACCCGCCGGGCAGCGACGCGAGGCCGCATGTGTCGGCCGGGCCGGATGGGCGCCGTTGGGAGCGCGGTTGCGCCCACCCGATAGCCGCGCCGTGCTGTTGTAGAGCCGAGCCCACGCTCGGCTGCTTTTGAATGATGTGCCGAAAAGCAGCCGAGCGTGGGCTCGGCTCTACAAACGGCACTACCCTCACGCCCGGTGCGGGGTGCCCAGGTACTCGGCGCTCTGCATCTCGATCAGGCGCGAGGCGGTGCGCTCGAAGGCGCCCTGCAGGCGCTGGCCGGTGTACAGCTCGACCGGCGAGGTGCTGGCGGTGCAGACCAGGTTGACGTGGCGGTCGTACAACTCGTCGATCAGGTTGACGAAGCGGCGCGCGGCATCCTCATTCAGGCGATCAAAGGCGGGAATGCCGCCCAGCAGCACCGTGTTGAACTCGTGCGCGATCTCGATGTAGTCCGAGGGCCCGCGCGGGCCCTCGCACAGCGCGGCAAAATCGAACCAGGCAATGCTCTTGCCACGGCCGCGCACCGGAATCTTGCGGCCCTCGATCTCGATGTTGCCGGGCTTGGCCGGCTGGCCGCCGCTCAGTTCGCTCCAGCGCGTGGCCAGCCAGTCGTCGCTGTCGGCGGCCAACGGTGCGCGGTACACCGGCGAGCGGGTCAGCGCGCGCATGCGGTAGTCCTCGGTACCTTCGGCGTACAGCTCCACGCAGAAGCGCTGCAGCAGGCCGATGGCCGGCAGGAAGCTCTCGCGCTGCAGGCCGTTGAGGTACAGGTTCTCCACCGCCGTGTTGGAAGTGGTGACCAAGGTCACGCCTTCGGCAAACAGGCGCTCCAGCAGCCGCGCCAGCAGCATCGCATCACCGATGTCGGTGACGAAGAACTCGTCCAGCACCAGCACGCGCAGGTTGCTGCGCCACTCCTGGGCGATCTTCGCCAGCGGGTCGCTCTGCCCCTGGTGCTCACGCAGGCGCTCGTGGACGCTGCGCATGAAGCGGTGGAAATGCGTGCGGTACTTCTGCTTGATCGGCAGCCCGTCGTAGAACAGGTCGACCAGGAAGGTCTTGCCGCGGCCGACGCCGCCCCAGAAGTACAGGCCCTTCACCGGCTCGGGCTTCTTCCAGAACGCGGACAGGCGGTCCAGCCAACCGTCCTCGGCACTGTCCAGCAGGCCCAGGTGGATGCGGTCCAGCTCGGCCAGCGCTGCATGCTGGGCCGGGTCGTCCTGCCAGTCACCACGGGCGACCCCTTCCGCGTACCGCTGCGACGGGGTCAACTCGGTTGCACTCATGCCGCCGCGCCCAACCAATGCTTCACGCCGTGGGTCAGTGCGCCGCGCAGGTCGATCAGCTTGCGGTGGAAGAAGTGGCTGGTCTCGGGCATGCGCACCAGCTCATGCGGGAACTCCAGCGTGTCCAGCCACTGGTAGACAGCCTGCGGGTCGACGATCTCGTCCTGCTCGCCCTGGATCACCAGCCAGCGCGCCGGCGGCACGATGCCATCGAAGTCCCAGCGGCCGGCCGGTGGCGCGATCGAGATCAGCGCTTCCGGCTGCAGCGCGGCAGCGGCCTTCAGCGACACGAACGAGCCGAAGCTGAAACCGGCCAGCCACAGGCGGTCGTGCGGGCGCTGGCTGCGCACCCAGGCGGCGACCGCCTTCAGGTCATCCTGCTCGCCCACGCCGTGGTCGAACTCACCGGCCGACGCGCCAACACTGCGGAAGTTGAAGCGCACCGTAGCGATGCCCAGCTCGCGCAGGGTGGTGGCGGTCATGGTGACCACCTTGTTGTGCAGGGTGCCGCCTTCGGTGGACAGCGGATGGCAGACGATGGCCACGATCGGCTGCACCGGCGCGTCGGCCTTGGGCAGGTCGACGACCACTTCCAGCGGGCCGGCCGGGCCATCCAGTTGGAGACAGGCGGTTTCGCCGGGGGCGACGGGGAACGAGGGCTTGTGCATGGCACCATGATACCGTCCCCCGCCCCTGCCCTGTGCCCGCCCCATGCTCTACCTGTCTTTGGCCGTGATCTGCAGCGTGCTGGTTTCGGTGGTGTTGAAGGTGGCTGGACGCCGCCAGCTGGATGTCGCGCAGATGGTCACCTGGAACTATCTGGTGGCGGCAACGCTCACCGCCGCGGTACTGCGGCCGCCACTCGATGCGCTGCGCGCGCCACATGCCCCGTGGCTGTCGTTGCTGGCGCTGGCGGTGGTGCTGCCGTCGATCTTCCTGGTGCTGGGCCGAGCGGTGGCGGTGGCCGGCATCGTCCGCAGTGACGTGGCGCAGCGCTTGTCGCTGCTGCTGTCACTGGCCGCCGCGTTCCTGTTCTTCGGCCAGACCGCCACGCCGTGGAAGCTGGCCGGGCTCGGCCTGGGCCTGTTGGCGATGGTGGCGATCAGCCTGCGCCCACGCGGGCCGGTGGTCGCGTCCTCGCCCGGCGGCTGGGGCTGGCTGCTGGGGGTATGGGCCGGGTTTGCGGTGGTGGACGTGCTGCTCAAGCAGGTGGCGCTGTCCGGCACGCCGTCGATGGCGGCGGTGCTGGCCAGCTTCAGCGTGGCCTTCGTGCTGATGCTGGCCCTGCAGCTGTGGCGGCATGCGCGTGGCCGCAGCCGGCTGGCCTGGCGGAACCTGGGCGCAGGCGCGCTGCTGGGCCTGCTCAATGGCGGCAACATCCTGTTCTATGTGCATGCGCACCAGTCGATGCCGGACAACCCGGCCACCGTGTTCGCAGGCATGAACATCGGCGTGGTGGTGCTGGGTGCACTGGTGGGCGTGTTTGCCTTCGGCGAGGCCACCACGAAGTGGAACCGTGCCGGTTTGGCGCTGGCGGTGCTGGCGATCGGACTGATCGCCTGGGGGTGAGCATTGGTCGCGGCGGGCCATTTCCGCGCCCGCGGAGGGATGTCACTTTTCTTTTCGCGCGAAAAGAAAAGTGACCAAAAGAAACGCGCCGCCAGCCGCGAGCCGGTGCTGTGCACCGGTACCCTGCGCTTCTCGGCTCGCTTGAAGGCGGACTGGAGGATAAAAAGCAACAGCAGGATCCGTGCCGATCAAGGTCGCTCCCAGAGCAGATCCCCGGCGAACCCTATCTGTCGAAACCCAGCAGCAGCGGGTCGTGGTCGGAGCTGCGCCACGGGCCCTGCACGTTGCGGCCCTGATAACCGCTGGCGTCCTGCTCATCGGCATTGCTGTGCCATTCGGCGGCACCGCGCAGGCGCCTGGCCATGCCCGGGCTCAGCAGCGCGTGGTCGAGGCGGCCGGTGTAGCCGTTGTAGACGTAGCTGTAGGGATGCTCGGCCTTGGCGACCTTGAACGCGTCCTGCCAGCCCAGGTCGTGCAGGGTGCGGATCGGGTCTTCCATCGCGTAGGCATTGAAATCGCCGAGCAGCACCGCGTCCTTTGTACCGGTACCGGTCGGATCCGTCTGCAGCCAGGCATGCAGCTGCTGCGCCGAGGTCATGCGGGTGGCGTTCCAGCAGCCCTGGTTGTCGTTGCGATCGGCGTCGGCGCCGCTGGCGTCGCGGCAGCCCTTCGACTTGAAGTGATTGGCCACCACCACGAACGGCGCGCCCTGCTTGCCCTGGAAGGCCTGCGCCAGCGGCACGCGGCTGTGCTCGACGAATGGGCCGCCGGTCAACGTAGCCGGCGTGCCGACCGGCTGCAGGCGTGAGCTGCGGTAGATGATGCCGACCCGGATCGGGTTGTCGCCGGGGCCGTTGCCGGCATCGACGAAGCGCCAGTCGCCCTGCGCGCCGCGGTCACGGTTGAGCGCATCGACCAGTTCGGCGATGGCCGACTGCGGGCCGTAGCCGTCGTTCTCCAGCTCCATCAGCGCGGCGACGTCGGCGCCCAGCGCGTTGACCGTGGCGACCAGCTTGGCCACCTGCGCCTTGTGCTCGTCCAGCGTGCGGGCGCCGCGCAGGGTCGGGAAGCCGCCGCCCTGGCCATCACCGTTGAAGAAGTTCTCCAGGTTGAAGGCGGCCACGTGCAGGCTGCCCGGCACCGTCGGCACCGCCGGGCGCCTGAGTTCCGGCAGTTTCAGCACACCTTCGACCTGCAGGCGCGGATGGCCCTGCGCGTCCATGCGCACGATGCCCTGCACGTCGCGCAGCTGCATGCCGGTGCGCAGCACGGGGCTGCCCGGCAGGTACGCCACGCTGGCGGGGTCTCGGGCATCACTGCCATCTTCCAGCACCAGGCGGCGGCGCTGGTTGTCGGCCATCACCTGCTCATAGCCGGCAGTACCCGGCGCGGCCACTTCGGTCGGCTGCCAGAGGCGACCATCGAAGGCTACGGTGAGCTGGCCGAAGCGCTCCAGGCCGTCGGTACCGGCCAGGGTCAGCGGTGCGGCGATGCGCACCCGCTGACCATCCAGCGCGCGCCAGTCGGCCGGCGCGGCGGTCAGCACCACGGTGGCGCTGCTGCGCGCGGCGGGCGCCGCGACCGGCGCGACCTGCGGCTGGGCCTGGGCAAAGGCGCTGGCCGGCAGCAGCAGGGACAGGGCAAGGGCGAGGGAACGGCGGCGCATCGACGGGCGACTCCATGGAAGAGGCGCACAGACTAACCCTGAAATGCGAAACGCCGCCTGCGCAGCGGGGGCATATGAGCGATCAGGCCTCGGTGGGCAAAGCTCAGTAGGTGGTAGAGCCGAGCCCACGCTCGGCTGCGCCTGGCCACACCGTGCGCAGAGCAGCCGAGCGTGGGCTCGGCTCTACAGGAAGCGGCGCGTTGCGGCGGCTATTTCAGGTTGCCCAGCATCCAGTCCACGGTGGCATGGATCTGTTCTTCGGTCAGTGCCGGGTTGCCGCCCTTGGGCGGCATGATGCCGCCGTCGGGGCCGGTATAGCCCTCGATGGCGTGCTTGTAGAGCGTGTCCTTGCCCTGCGCGATGCGCTTGTCCCAGTGCGAATGGTCCAGCGTCGGTGCCATGCCCACGCCGGTGGTGTGGCAGGCGGTGCACAGGTTGTCGAAGATCACCTTGCCATCCTTGGTGCCGCCGTAGGCCACCTGCGACGCGGCCTTGGCCAGCGCGGCGGCCTTGGCGGCAGCCTGCGCGGCGGCGCCGGTGCTGCCGGCGTAGACTGCACCGGTCGGCGAGATGCGCTGTTCGGTGCGTTTGGCCGCGGTCGGCGACACCTCGGGCGGAATCCGGGTGTGGATGTAGGCGGCAAGGAGGATGAGGCCGAGGGTGATGGTCGCCAGCAGCGCGATCACCATGGAGAAGCGTTTCAGGAACTCCAGATCGTAATTCCGCACTCTTCGTTACCCCTGGCTGATAGTCGTTGGACCACGGCTGAGCGACTGCGTGATGGGCCGAGTATAGAACGCACTTTGCGTGCGACAACAGGCGTCACTGCTGATGCGGCGCAGCATGCGGCCGTGGCCGCATGCGGGTAGCGCCGGGCCGTGCCCGGCGAGCGCGAAGCGCGGCAACAACGGTCGAGGATGGCAACAGCCGCCGGGCATGGCCCGGCGCTACCGGATTGCCGGGGCGCCGATCGCGCGCAGGCAGAAGCTGCAGATCGCATCCACCAGCGCGTCTTCGTCGCGGTGCGCTTCGCGGCTGGGTGCGGTCGGGCCGACCATCGCTTCGGTGAAGGCGCCGACCAGGCACGCAGCGGCCACATGCGCGTCCTGCGCCGGCAGCTCACCGGCCGCCACGCCCTCCTCCACCAGCCGCAGGAACACGTCGCCGAAGGCGCGACGACCGCGCATGCGCTCGGCTTCCACATCCGGGTCGACCGGTTCGACGATGAAGGCGTGCGCGAGCCCCGGCCCGGCCAGGGCACGGCGGACGAAGGCAGTGATCGCCAGCCGCAGCCGCTCGCTGGCCGCCTCCGGGCCACTGGCGATCCGCTCCATGATCGCGACCTCGTGGGCCACGGCGGCATTGAGGACTTCCACGAACAGCTCTGCCTTGGACGGGAAATGCCGGTAGATCAGGCCGGTGGACACCCCCGCCTGGGTTGCCACCGCAGTCACCGGGGCATTGCGCCAGCCGCCAGTGGCGACCAGCGCGCGGGTGGCCAGCAGGATCCGTTCACGGGCGCCCGCCAGGCGTTCTTCCATCAATGCAGAGCGTTTATAGGCCATGTTCTGATTCTAGTTTCAATTTTTGAATTCGTATTCACTTCTTACCCGAACCCCGCTACGCTGGGGCCATCGCCCGTGTGGGTGACGGTCCTGCAGACCGCCGCCCACTCCCCCGCCGGGTGCGTCCATTCCTGCCATCCCGCCGTGGAGCCACCACAATGCACGTGCCATCCCTGAACTTCGATCTTGGCGAAGACATCGACCTGCTGCGCCAGAGCGTGGCCCATTTTGCCGCCGCCGAGGTCGCGCCGCTGGCCGCCGAGGCCGATGCCAGCAACCAGTTCCCGCTGGCGCTGTGGCCGAAGCTGGGCGAACAGGGCCTGCTCGGCCTCACCGTGGAAGAAGCATACGGTGGCACCGGCATGGGCTACCTGGCCCACGTGGTGGCGATGGAGGAAATCTCGCGTGCCTCCGGCGGCATCGGCCTGTCCTATGGCGCGCACTCCAACCTGTGCGTGAACCAGCTGCGCAAGAACGGCAACGAAGAACAGAAGCAGCGCTTCCTGCCCGGACTGTGCAACGGCAGCCTGGTCGGCGCGCTGGCGATGAGCGAGCCGGGGGCCGGTTCGGACGTGGTGTCGATGAAGCTGCGCGCGGACAAGCGCGGCGACCGCTACGTGCTCAACGGCAACAAGATGTGGATCACCAACGGCCCGGATGCCGACGTGCTGGTGGTCTATGCCAAGACCGACATGGAGGCCGGCGCCAAGGGCATCACCGCGTTCCTGGTCGAGAAGGGCATGAAGGGCTTTTCCACCGCGCAGAAGCTGGACAAGCTGGGCATGCGTTCTTCGCCCACCTGCGAGCTGGTGTTCCAGGATTGCGAGATTCCTGAAGAGAACGTGCTGGGCCAGGTTGGCGGTGGCGTGCGCGTGCTGATGTCCGGCCTGGACTACGAGCGCGTGGTGCTGTCCGGTGGCCCGCTGGGCCTGATGGCCGCGGCCATGGACGTGGTGATGCCGTATGTGCACGAGCGCCACCAGTTCGGCGAGCCGATCGGCAGCTTCCAGCTGATCCAGGCCAAGATCGCCGACATGTACGTAGGCCTGGGTGCCTGCCGCGCGTATGTCTATGCCGTGGCACGCGCCTGCGACCAGGGCCGCACCACCCGCCAGGACGCCGCCGGTGCCATCCTGTACGCCGCCGAGAAGGCCACCTGGCTGACTGGCCAGGCGATCCAGATCCTCGGCGGCAACGGCTACATCAACGAATACCCGACCGGCCGCTTGTGGCGCGATGCCAAGCTGTATGAGATCGGCGCCGGCACGTCCGAGATCCGCCGCATGCTGATCGGCCGCGAACTGTTCCAGCGCACCCTGTAAGGCCACCGCGATGACCGTATTGAGCACCCAGCTGCAACCGGGCAGCGAAACGTTTGAAAGCAACCGCGCGGCCATGCAGGCCGTGGTCGACGACCTGCATGCCACCCTCGCCCGCACCGCGCTGGGTGGCAGCGAAGCCGCACGCGCCAAGCACACCGCGCGCGGCAAGCTGCTGGTGCGCGACCGCATCAACGCCCTGCTCGACCCCGGCAGCGCGTTCCTGGAAATCGCGCCGCTGGCCGCGCACGGCATGTACGAAGACGCCGTGCCGGCCGCTGGCGTAGTGGCCGGCATCGGCCGCGTGAGCGGCGTGGAATGCGTGATCGTGGCCAACGATGCCACGGTCAAGGGCGGCACCTACTACCCGATGACGGTGAAGAAGCACCTGCGCGCGCAGGAGATCGCCGAGCAGAACCACCTGCCGTGCATCTACCTGGTCGATTCCGGTGGCGCGTTCCTGCCGCTGCAGGACGAAGTCTTTCCCGACCGCGACCATTTCGGCCGCATCTTCTACAACCAGGCCAACCTGTCGGCGCAGGGCATTCCGCAGATCGCCTGCGTGATGGGCAGCTGCACCGCTGGTGGTGCCTATGTGCCCGCGATGAGCGACGAGACGGTGATCGTGCGCGAGCAGGGCACGATCTTCCTCGGCGGCCCGCCGCTGGTGAAGGCGGCCACCGGTGAAGTGGTGACGGCCGAGGAACTGGGCGGTGCCGATGTGCACACGCGCATCTCCGGCGTGGCCGACCACATGGCCGACAACGACCTGCAGGCGCTGGCACGGGTGCGCGCGATCATCGCCCAGCTCAACTGGCGCAAGCCGGAACCGGCGATGGCGGTGCAGGCCAGCGAAGAACCGCTGCTGCCAGCGCACGAACTGTACGGCGTGATCCCGGCCGATACGCGCAAGCCCTACGACGTACGCGAAGTGATCGCGCGACTGGTGGACGGCTCGCGCTTCGACGAATTCAAGCCGCGCTACGGCGCAACGCTGGTCACCGGCTTCGCCCATCTGAACGGCTACCCGATCGGCATCATCGCCAACAACGGCATCCTGTTCTCCGAGTCGGCACTGAAGGGCGCGCACTTCATCGAGCTGTGCACCCAGCGCAACATCCCGCTGGTGTTCCTGCAGAACATCACCGGCTTCATGGTCGGCCGCAAGTACGAACAGGGCGGCATCGCCAAGGACGGGGCCAAGCTGGTGATGGCGGTGGCCTGCGCCAAGGTACCCAAGTTCACCGTGGTGATCGGTGGCTCGTTCGGTGCGGGCAACTACGGCATGTGCGGCCGCGCCTATTCGCCCAACTTCCTGTGGATGTGGCCGAACGCGCGCATCGGCGTGATGGGTGGCGAACAGGCCGCCAGCGTGCTGGCCACGGTCAAGCGCGATGGCATCGAGGCCAAGGGCGGCCATTGGCCGGCAGCGGAGGAAGACGCGTTCAAGGCGCCGATCCGCGACCAGTTCGAGCAGCAGGGCCACCCGTACTACGCCAGCGCGCGCCTGTGGGACGACGGCGTGATCGATCCGGCCGACACCCGCCGGGTGCTGGCGCTGGCGCTGTCGGCCAGCCTCAACGCCGCCCCGCAGCAGACGCGCTTCGGCGTGTTCCGCATGTAACCCGTGCCATGACCGAGCCTGTTGCCATGTTCACCAAAGTCCTGATCGCCAACCGCGGCGAAATCGCCTGCCGCGTCATCGCCACCTGCCGCCGCCTCGGCATCGCCACCGTGGCGGTGTATTCCGATGCCGACCGCAACGCACGCCACGTACGCCTGGCCGACGAGGCCATCCACATCGGCCCGGCCGCCGCGCGTAAGAGCTACCTGCGCGGCGACGCCCTGCTCGACGCCGCACGCCTGACCGGCGCGCAGGCGATCCACCCCGGTTACGGCTTCCTGTCCGAGAATGCCGACTTCGCCGATGCCTGCGCCGCCGCCGGCGTCACCTTCATCGGGCCGCCGGCCAGCGCGATCCGCGCGATGGGTGACAAGAGCGCGGCCAAGGCGTTGATGGCCAAGGCCGGTGTGCCACTGACGCCGGGCTACCACGGCGACCAGCAGGAGCCGGCGTTCCTGCGCGCGCAGGCCGATGCCATCGGCTACCCGGTACTGATCAAGGCCAGCGCCGGTGGCGGTGGCAAGGGCATGCGCAAGGTCGAACGCAGCGAGGACTTCGTCGATGCACTGGCCAGCTGCCAGCGCGAGGCCGCCTCGGCATTCGGCAACCACCATGTGCTGGTCGAGAAGTACGTCGAGCGCCCGCGCCATATCGAGATCCAGGTGTTCGGCGACAACCACGGTGATGCCGTCTACCTGTTCGAGCGCGACTGCTCGGTGCAGCGCCGCCACCAGAAGGTGCTGGAAGAAGCGCCCGCCCCCGGCATGAGCCCCGAACGTCGTGCGGCGATGGGCAAGGCCGCGGTCGATGCCGCGCGCGCGGTGGGCTACGTCGGGGCCGGAACGGTGGAGTTCATCGCCGGCCCTGACGGCGATTTCTACTTCATGGAAATGAACACCCGCCTGCAGGTCGAGCATCCGGTCACCGAGTACATCACCGGCACCGACCTGGTGGAATGGCAGCTGCGCGTAGCCTCGGGCCAGCCGCTGCCGCTGCGCCAGGAGCAGCTGGCGATCCACGGCCACGCCATCGAGGCGCGGCTGTATGCCGAAGACGCCGACCGTGGTTTCCTGCCGTCCACCGGCCTCCTGCGCCGCCTGCGCCTGCCGGCGCCGTCGACTCATGTGCGCGTGGATACCGGTGTCGAGGAAGGCGACAGCATCACGCCGTACTACGATCCCATGATTGCCAAGCTGATCGTCTGGGACGTGGACCGCGACGCCGCGCTGCGCCGCATGAGCCAGGCCCTGGCCGACTGCCAGGTAGTGGGCGTGACCACCAATGCCGGCTTCCTGCGCCGCCTGGTGAACACCGATTCGTTTACCCACGCCAAGCTGGATACCGCGCTGATCGAGCGCGAGCAGGCCGCATTGGCCCGGGTGGGTGACAGCGATGATGCGCTGTGGCTGCTGGCGGCGGTGGCCGCCGTGGCCACTACTGCAGGTGCAGCCAGCGACGCGCGCGACCCGCATTCGCCGTGGCAGGCGCAGGACGGCTGGCGCCTTGGCGCGCCCGCGCCGCGCGTGCTGCCGCTGCAGCAGGGCGAATGCCGGCACACGCTGAAGGTGTGGGCGCAGGCCGATGGCTGGCGCGTGCAGTGCGATGACGCGGCACCCGTGCAGGTGATCGGCACCGCCGATGTGCGCGGGCTGGCGGTACAGCTGGGCGGGCGCCGCTGGACACTGCAGCTGCTGCGCGAGGGTGACCAGCTGTACCTGTTCGGCACCGACGGCCAGCACCGTTTCACCCTGCATGATCCGGTGAGCGAATCGGACCACGCCGTGGCCGATGCCGGCAGCCTGCTGGCACCGATGCCCGGGAAGATCGTGGCCACGCTGGTCGCCGCCGGTACCGAGGTCAAGCGCGGCACGCCGCTGGTGGTGCTGGAAGCAATGAAGATGGAGCACACCCTGCAGGCGCCGGCCGACGGCACGGTGAAGGGCTACCGCGCCAAGGCCGGTGACCAGGTCAACGACGGCGCGGTGCTGGTGGACTTCGAAGCGGCGTGAACGCCGGGGCGACGGTCGCTCAGCGGTCGTCGCCCGCCGTCACCCGACCAGCGGGATCGAATTCGGCCGTGTCCAATGTGGCACTGCGCCAGCCCAGGCCGCAGATGGCCATCGCGCTCTGGCCGATGCCATCGAAGCCGAAGGCGCGATCGACATCGGCATCGTTGATGGCTGCGGTGACGAAGGCGGCCAGGCCGCGCTCGGTCGCGCACAGGTACAGCAGCTGCGAGATGTGGCCGACATCCAGCGTCACCGCACGATGCGCCTTGGCGTGGTTGCGGTACTTCCAGAAGCAGCGGTCATAGCGCGGCGCCAGCACCAGCAGCGCCGGTGCATCGGCGAACCACGCCTGACCGGACAGCATCCGCCGTGCCAGCGCGGGCAATGCATCAGGCGGCGGCGAGGGCAGCGGCAGCACGGCGTGCTGCACCGGGTGGTAGTGGTACAGGCCCGGTGCCAGTCCTTCCACGTTCTGCACCAGCAGGAAGCCTTCGGTGGGATGCAGGCCGCCACCGGAAGGCACGTTCTTCTTCAGGAACTCGGTATCGCGCTCGACCTTCTGCACCGCGTGCGCCATCAGCGTGCGTTGCAGCACCTGGGCCAGCAACGGCAGCGGCAGCGCGCGCTGCGGGTCGAAATTGCGGCAGGTGGTGCGGCGCGCCAGCAGTGCGTCGAACGCGGCCTCTTCGCTGCGCGGCAGCGGCTGGTAGTCGCCCTGCATGGGCTGCACCACCGGCGGCGGCGGCCCGAGGCGCTGGCGCAGGCCGGCAGCGGTGTCCAACCCCTGCCGGCGCATGTCCTCCACGCTGTCCACGGCCTGCCAGCGTGCATGGCGATGGGCCAGTGCAGCCAGCGGCCACCACTGGCTGCGCCGCAGCGCCTCGTCGCGCAGCTGGTGCCCCACCTCGCTCGGCGGGTCGGTCAGCAGCAGGCCCTGCTCGACCAGGCGGGCCAGCATCGCCGGGGAGGCATCGGCGGGCGGTTCGCTCCAGCGGTGCGCGCTGAGCTCGCCCAGCAGCTGGCGCTCCTCGGCATCCACCGGCAGTGGCTGGTCCAGATGCGCGGCCAGCGCCACCCAGCTGATCTGGCTGTCCATCTCGGCGTGGCCGGCCAGCATCGCGCGCAGGTCCAGGGTGACCGCCTCGCGGGGCTCGAACATCAGGCTGGCGCAGCGGCGCAGGCGCATGGGTTTCCTTCCTTCTGCCGCACAACCGGCATAGCAGCAACGACCGCGGCGCGGCCAACTTTAGCGATGTGCACAGCGCGGCCCTCAATGGCAGGCTGTCGCGGCCGATACGAGAAACTCCACTTACGGACGATCCCCATGAGCACCCATCCCCGCCTTTCCGCCGCAGACGCCAGCCTCCTGCTGGACCACCTGATCGGCAATGACGACTTCCGCAGCCACTTCACCGCGTCGCCTGCCAAGGCGCTGGCCTCGATCGGGCTGGACGGTGCCGTTGGCGAGAACGACTGCATGAAGATCGGCACCCTGGCCTCGGTCGAAGAGCTGAGCCAGGTGCGTGACGGGCTGCAGGCCCACCTGTCCGGGTCGGTGGCGGCCATGACCGTGGTGTTCTGCTTCGAAGCCGGCAAGGTCGGCGAGCGCATCGACGGCTGACCCGCCATCAGGGCGCGCCGGCCGTGGCCGGCGTAGCCCACGTGGAGACGTCATGCACGTTCAGCGGTTGCCACACCTGCAGGGCGGTGACCTCGGCAATGGCCTGGCCGCGATGCTGGGCCAGCCAGGCCTGCTGGCGGCGTACCGCGGCTTCATTGCCCTGCGCTCGCAGCGCGAGCAGCAGCACGACGTGCGCCTGCACCGGCTCGCTGCCATCGAGCATCGGCTCGATCAGGGTGCGGGCAGCCTCGGGCCGCTGCATCTGCAGTTCGTCCATGGCGCTGACGATGCGCAGCCAGCGGTCCGCGACCGGACTGCGCAGGCTGCGCAGCAGGGGCCGCTGCTCGTCCAGCCAGCGCCTGGCCAGTTCGAACTGGCCCTGCCGCTGCGCCAGGTGGACCAGTGCCAGCCATTGCAGGCCACGGGCATGCAGCATGGGATCATCACGCTCCTGCAGCATCGGCTGCAGCAGCGCCGCAATGGCCTGCAGCCCGGCACGGTCAGCGCTCGGGCACAGCGCCGCCACGCTGGCGTGCTGCAGGCGCTGCTGCACCTGCAGGTCGATCAGCGTCGGCGCCGCTGCATCTTCGCGTATCGCCTGCTGCATGGCCGCGCAATCGCGCTGCGCAGCAGCCAGCAACAACTGCGCACGCAGCTTCATCCGCTCCTGCAGTCCATCACTGGCGTGGATCTGCGGCAACAGCTGCGCGGCCTTCGCGTACTGTCCCTGCGCCACCAGCACATCCACGCCGGTCTCATCGGCATCATCGCGACCGCGCAGGACCTGCGCCTGGGCCAGCGTTTCGGCAGCGAGCTGCGGTTGGTTGGCAGCGATCTGTATCCGCACCAGATGGACCAGCGGATACAGCCGCAGCGGATCCTGCGGTACTGCGGCCGCACGCGCATAGGGTTCGGCCTCGCTGAACTGGTTGGCCTGCAGCAGGTACCAGGACGTGTTGGACAGCCCCGCGAACGAATCCGGATAGACCTTGGCCAACGTGCGCCATTGCTCCAGCGCCCAGCCACCCGGCTCCAGCTCGGCCATCCAGGCCTTCAGGTACAGCCGCTCGCGTGGCGGCAGCCGATCCTGCAGGTCCAGCGCATGCTGCATGGCTTCGCGTGCACGCCGCCCTTCCTCGACGCGCGCATGCAGTTTGGCCACGCCCATGTAGGCCAGGGCGAAACCGGGATCGATATCGATCGCCGCCTGGTAAAGGTTGCGCGCCTCCTCGAAGCGACGCTGGCCCAGTGCACTCTCCGCCAGCGCGAATGCTCGCAGTGCGCGCAGGTCCTGGGTCGATGCCCGCGGCAGCGGCAACGACTGTTCCAGGCTCGCCACCGATTCGCCCAGTCCGCGACGCAGGCGCCCGACCACGTCGTCCACCGCGAACACCATCTGGTCGGATCGATCCACGGTGGCGGTGAACGTCTGGATCACCTGGCCGCTGCCGGGTGCGGCGACATCGATGGCCAGCTCGTAGCCACCGATCTTCTGCCGCACCGTCGGCAGCAGCACGGCGCGCGCGCCTTCCCGCACCGCCACGTTGGCCGCGGTATCGCGGCTGAGCCGGGTATCGCCCGAGAGCCGCGCCATTTCCAGGCTTTCGCGGATCTTGCCCTCCGACAGCACGTTCACGTAGCGCGATTGCTCCAGCGCGATCCGGATCGCGTGCCGCATCGAGTCGTCGAAGATCGGGTCGCCGGTGAGGTTGTCGACATCACCGAGCACCACCCAGTCGCGCTCGGCGAACGCGATCGCCGGTTCCGGCCGCAGCAGCAGCCAGCCGCCCAGCACCGCCACCGCCAGCACCAGGCCTTCGGCGGCCAGCACCAGCGGCTGCCGCCACAACGGCAGGTCGCGGCGGGCCTTGGCATTGGCACGCGGCATGCGCAGCGGTGCGGAGCCGATCTCGCCCACTTCGATCACTTCCTGTACCACCGGCACGCCCTTGAAGCGCCAGCGCCCGTGTGACTTCCACAACAGGCGCGTGCCGCGCTCGCCCAACGCATCGGTGGCACGGCGGGTCAGCGATTCGGCTACCGCCGACAACAGGATCTGGCCGGGCCGGGCCAGCATCATCAGGCGCGCCGCCATCGGCTTGGCCAGGCCTTCCACTTCCATCGACTTGGCGCCGGCGCGGACTGCCTCGGCACTGTTTTCCCAGGTCAGCACGTCGCCCACATGCAGGCCGGCACGCGCGCGCAGTTCAATCGCACGCTGCTGGCCCAGCGCATGCAGTTCACGCTGGTAGTCCAGGGCGAAGCCCAGGGCATCGATGGCGCGCTCGAACAGCATGAACAGGCCGTCCGAACGATCGATCAGCTGGCCATTCCAGCGGTGCTGCAGCACCAGCACCAGGCGGTCGTGTTCCTGGAACAGGCTCGCCGCCGCCACGTCGCCGATCCGCTCGACCAGCTGCAGCGAATCACACAGATCAGTGAACAGCAGGGCGCGTAGCTGTGGGCTATGCGGGGCTGACGTTCCGTTGTCGCCATTCATCGCCTGCATCTCCCTATTGGCCGTCCGGATCATCCACCCAGCGCAGGCAGTTGCCGCCATCACGCTTGGCCCGGTACAGCGCCCGATCGGCGCTGGCATACCACTCACTCCAGCCCGCGTCGGCATCCAACAGGCTGGCTCCGATGCTGACCAGGCTTACATGCGGCGTGCCGTGACTGCGCTCGAGCAGGCCGTGCACCGCGCTGAGGATGAACTCGGCAGCGTGCTGCACGATCTCGCGGTTGCCACGGCGCAGCATCAGGCAGAACTCATCGCCGCCAAGCCGGCAGGCCAGATCCTGTTCGCCAGCCATCGAGCGCAGGATGTTGCCCATGCTCTGCAGCACGCGGTCGCCGGCCTGGTGGCCGTGGCGGTCGTTGATCTGCTTGAAGCGGTCGCAGTCGATCAGCAGCAGCGCCTGTGGCGGCCCCTCGGCACGCTCGCGGCACTCCTGCAGGTACAGGGTGAGGCCACGGCGGTTGTGCAGGCCGGTCAGTTCATCGGTACGCACCAGCTCGCGGGTGTGGGTCAGCTGGTGGGTGGTGATGTAGAGGTTGTCCAGCGCGGTTTCCAGATCGTGGTTGCGCCGGCGCAGCTGGCTGATCAGGGCCTGTTCGTTGGCCAGCACGCGCATGATCGTGCGGCGCAGGAAATAGGCCACCAGGCCCGGATTGGATTCGACCAGCCGGTGGAAATCAGCCGGCCCCAGTTCCAGCACATCGCAGTCGACCAGCGCGCGCGCGCTCGCGCTGCGCAGGTGGTCGCCGACCAGCAGGCCCAGTTCTCCGAAGAACTCATGCTGCCCGAGTGTCTTGATCACCAGGTCCTCGCCGAAGTCCAGTTCGATCTGGCCTTCGAGGATCACATACATGCGCTCGCCGCGGTGACCACGCTGGAACAGCCACTGTCCGGCACGGAGCTTGCATGCGCGGGCGAATCTGGCAAACAATGCCACCTCGGCATCTGACAACAGCGCGTGCACGATCTCGGCCATCGCCACCCGGGCGATACCTGTCGTCACATCACTGTTCTCGGCCGCACCCCTGCCGGTCATTCCCTGCACCCGCCGCCAGCGTCCCCTGGTGAGCCGCGGAGCATAGCACCGCTTTAAAGTGTGCGCCCTATCTCATTTTGACCGCTCTGCCGATCTTGATTGATGTGAAGATCGGTGGTGGCCCGTTCTGGTCACGGGCGCCCGGGCAAAACCCCTGCTGTATCAATTCGATGCCGGGTTTCACAGGGTTTCGGCCAAGTTGCCGGAACCCGGGGTGCGCCTGATTGACGCTGCCCGCTGGCTGCCCCTTGCATCGATACAACAACGCCGGCAGGTCCCCCGACCGGCCGGCGTTGTCTGGCCCTTCCCTGGCCACCCTGATCACCCGGCACTACCGGATCACGCGGCGCGTTCGCTGCGCCCGCCATGGAACTGCTCTTCCTCGGTCGAGCCGGTCAGCGCGGTGGTCGACGACTGGCCCTGCTGAATCGCCTGGGTCACCGCATCGAAATAGCCGGTACCCACCTCACGCTGGTGCTTGACCGCAGTGAAGCCGCGCTCGGCCGCTTCGAACTCGGCTTCCTGCAGTTCCACGAACGCGCTCATCTGGCGGCGTGCGTAGCCGTGGGCCAGATTGAACATGCCGTAGTTCAGCGCATGGAATCCGGCCAGGGTGATGAACTGGAACTTGTAGCCGTAGCTGCCCAGCTCGCGCTGGAACTTCGCAATCGTGGCGTCATCCAGGTTCTTCTTCCAGTTGAAGCTGGGCGAGCAGTTGTAGGCCAGCAGCTTGCCCGGGAACTTCGCATGGATCGCCTCGGCGAACTTGCGCGCGAATTCCAGGTCCGGCTTGCCGGTCTCGCACCACACCAGGTCGGCGTAGGGCGCATAGGCCAGGCCGCGGCTGATCGCCTGGTCCAGGCCGTTGCGGGTCTTGTAGAAGCCTTCGACGGTGCGCTCACCGGTGGTGAACGGCTTGTCGTTGCCGTCGATGTCACTGGTCAGCAGATCCGCAGCTTCGGCATCGGTGCGCGCGACCAGCAGGGTCGGCACGCCCATCACGTCGGCGGCCAGGCGTGCGGCGTTGAGCTTCTCGATCGCCTCGCGGGTCGGCACCAGCACCTTGCCGCCCATGTGCCCGCACTTCTTCACCGAGGCCAGCTGGTCCTCGAAGTGCACGCCGGCGGCGCCGGCCTCGATCATCGCCTTCATCAGTTCAAAGGCGTTGAGCACGCCGCCGAAGCCGGCCTCGGCATCGGCCACGATCGGCTGCAGGAAGTCGATGTCATCCTTGCCTTCGGCGTGGTGCAGCTGGTCGGCGCGCAGCAGCGTGTTGTTGATGCGCTTGACCACCGCCGGCACCGAATCGGCCGGGTACAGCGACTGGTCCGGATACATCTGGCCAGCCAGGTTTGCGTCGGCCGCCACCTGCCAACCGGACAGGTAGATCGCCTTCAGGCCGGCCTTGACCTGCTGCATGGCCTGGTTGCCGGTCAGTGCACCCAGCGCGTTGACGAACTCGCGCTCATGCAGCGACGCCCACAGCTTCTCCGCACCCAGGCGGGCCAGCGAATGCTCGATGTGGACGGTGCCGCGCAGGCGCACCACGTCGGCGGCGCTGTAGTTGCGCTGGATGCCTTCCCAACGCGGGTTGGTATCCCAGTCGTGCTGGATCTGTTCGGCAGTGGGCAGCTTGCTCATGTCTTTCTCCAGTTCGGTTCGTGCGTGCAGCGGGGAGGGAAACGGCGGGTTTGCGGGCAGTCGGTCAATCGATGCGCGCGTAAGCCGGCAGGGTCAGGAAATCGGTCAGTTCGTCGCTGCGGCTCAGTTCGCCGAGCAGGGCGATGGCCTCGCTGATGCGCGCGCCACCGGGCAGCGTGGCGGTATCGCCCAGCCGTGCTGGCAGCTGCGCCAGGGTGGAATCCAGCAGGGCCAGGTCGATCGCGGTGCCATCGTCCAGCTGCTGGCCCGGCGTATGCAGCCACTGCCACAGTTGGCTGCGGCTGATCTCGGCGGTGGCCGCGTCCTCCATCAGGTGATGGATCGGCACACAGCCGTTGCCATCCAGCCAGGCGGCCAGGTAGCGCACGCAGACTTCCACGTTGCCTTCGAAACCGGCGCGGGTGATGGTGCCCGGCGGCCGCGCGATCAGTTCGTCGCGGCCGACGCGCACATCCTGGCGCAGCACGCTGTGCTGGTTCGCACCGGGCATGTGCTCGTCGAAGATCGCCATCGCCACCGGAATCAGCGCCGGGTGCGCGACCCAGGTGCCGTCGTGGCCGGCGCTGACTTCACGCAGCTTGTCGGCGCGCACGCGGGCCATCGCCTGCTCGTTGGCAGCGGCATCGTTGTTGATCGGGATCTGCGCGGCCATGCCGCCCATCGCATGCGCACCGCGGCGGTGGCAGGTCTGGATCAGCAGTTCCGAATACGCCTTCAGGAATGGCTGGGTCATGGTCACCTGACCGCGTTCGGGCAGCACGCGGTCGGCGTGGCGGCGGAAGGTCTTCAGGTACGAGAAGATGTAATCCCAGCGCCCGCAGTTCAGGCCGACGATGCGGTCACGCAGTGCGTGCAGGATCTCGTCCATCTCGAACACCGCCGGCAGCGTTTCGATCAGCACGGTCACCTTGATCTGGCCGTGCGGCAGGCCGAGCATCCCTTCGATGTGCGACAGCGCGGTTTCCCACAGCGCCGCCTCTTCCATGCTCTGCAGCTTGGGCAGGTAGAAGTACGGGCCACGATCCTTCGCCTGCAGGGTGCGGGCGTTGTGGAAGGCGAACACCGCTGCGTCGAACAGGCCACCGGCGAGGAACTGGCCGTCGATGCGCACGTGCTTCTCGTCCAGGTGCCAGCCACGCGGGCGCACGATCAGCACCGCCTGCTCGTCGTACGGGCGCAGCGTGTAGTGCTTGCCATTGGGGGCGGTGTATTCCAAGTCGCCACGCACCGCGGCGGCCAGCGACTGCTGTCCGGCCAGCAGGTTGCGCCAGGTCGGCGAGGTCGAATCCTCGAAGTCGGCCATGAACACCTTGGCGCCGGAGTTCAGCGCGTTGATGACCATCTTCGGGTCGGTCGGGCCGGTGATCTCGACGCGGCGGTCCTGCAGCGCGGCCGGCAGCGGCGCAACGCGCCAGTCGCCGCTGCGGATCGCAGTGGTGTCTTCACGGAAGTCCGGCAGGCCGCCCTGGTCGAAGAACGCCTGGCGTTCACGGCGGGCCTGCAGCCTCGCCTGCCGGCCCGGTTCCACCGCGCGGTGCAGCGACACCAGCAGGGCCAGCAGCGGCGCCGGCAGCACGGTGTCCTGGCCGGCCACGCGGGTCGCCAGGGCGATGCCGGGGGTGGCCTTGGTGGCGGGAGTGGGAACGGCGGAAGCGACGGCGGACATGAGGCGACTCCAGCGGTGGGGGAACGTCTCCACGGTGCCGCCGGGCCTCAGTATTTGGCAAAACAGTTTTTGCAATGTTTTACATAAGTTGTGCTAATACTCGTTACACGATGAGCACACGCACCGCGCCAAGTCCGCGTTTTTCCTACAAATCCGACCGGCTGAAGCCGCTGCGCGCGTTCTGCCAGACCGTGCGCCTGGGCTCGGTCTCACGGGCGGCTGAGGCACTTTTCGTCAGCCAGCCGGCCATCAGCCTGCAGTTGCAGGCGTTGGAACGGGAGCTGGGGGTGCCATTGTTCGAGCGCAGCGGGCGGCGCCTGGTGCCCAGCCGCGAGGGCCAGCTGCTGTACGAGATGGCACAGCCGCTGGTGGAGAACCTGGACGGGCTGGAGGCGCGCTTCCGCGACAAGGTGCGCGGCCTGGACGCGGGCGAGCTCAACATCGCCGCCAACAGTTCGACCATCCTGTACCTGCTGCCGAAGATCGTCGAACGCTTCCGCCTGCACCATCCGGACGTGCGCCTGACCCTGCACAATGCGATCAGCGCCGACGGCACCGACCTGCTGCGCGAGGATGCCGCCGACCTGGCGATCGGTTCGATGACCGATGTGCCGGCCGACCTGACCTACGCCCCGGCCTACCGCTTCGAGCAGGTGCTGATCGCACCACACGATCATCCGCTGGCCAAGGGCGGCGAGCTGGAGCTGGCCGATATTGCGCGCTATCCGCTGGTGCTGCCGCCGAAGCGGCAGATCACCTACCGGCTGGTGGACCAGGTGTTCCAGCGCCACCGCATCGCCTACACCGTGGCGCTGGAGGTGGGGGGCTGGGAAGTGATCAAGCAGTACGTGGCGATGGGCATGGGCATTTCCATCGTGCCGGCGCTGTGCCTGAACGAGGCCGACCACGAGCGGCTGGCGGCGCGATCGATGAAGCGCTGGTTCCCCGAGCGCAGCTACGGGGTGATCGTGCGCCGGGGAAAGGCGTTGTCGGCGCAGGCGCGGGCGTTCATCGAGCTGATCCAGCCGGAGTTGTTCAGTCCGCGCGATTACGACCAGAGCGGGCATTCGGAGCGGTGAGGGGTGTTCTGGTTTGCAGGGCTGCCGCCCTGCACCCGCCGAAGCCAGATCAACGTCAACATCAAGAGCGGCATTCGGCGGGATGGCGAGGTGGGTCCGGTTGCGGGGGACGCTGCAAGTACGTCCCTGTAAGCTCGGTCGCGCCATCCATGGCGCTCACGCCCCCGCAACCGGCCCCACCCCGCCTTCGACAGTTGGTCGCTGCTGTTGGTGCCAGCTGCTGTTGGTGGGTGCCGACCGTTGGTCGGCACGGGATCGGATCCCATCTCTGATTCATTTCCGGCTGACGATGAATAAACTGGCCCCATGTCCATTGAACTGCGCCACCTGCGCTACTTCCTCGCTGTCGCCGATACGCTGCACTTCGGCCAGGCGGCGGAGCGGCTGGGCATGTCACAGCCGCCGCTCAGCCAGCAGATCCGCCAGCTGGAAGAACTGATTGGCGCGCGCCTGTTCGTGCGCAGCCATCGCCGCGTGCAGCTGACGCCTGCGGGCGAGCTGCTGCAGGAACGTGCACGCGCCATCGTGCAGCAGGTGGAAACGGCCGTGGACGAGGTACAGCGTGCACAGCGTGGTGAGCAGGGTGAACTGCATATCGGTCTGACTCGCGCCACGCCACTGTCACCGCAGATTCCGCGTTCGATCCTGCGCTACCGTCAGCAGTACCCGCAGGTGCGGCTGCAGCTGAGCGAGATGAACACGCTGCAGCAGATCGACGCGCTGCTCGACGGTTCACTGGACGTGGGCATCATCCGCAAGCGCGCGCTGCCGCCGGAACTGGTGGCGCACAGCCTGTTCGTCGACCCGCTGGCGCTGATCGTGCACGCCGACCACCCTGCCCTGCGCAGGCTGTCGAAGCAGGGCACGCTGTCGCTGCGCGACTTCGCGCAGGAGCCGTTCGTAGCGTTCCGCCGCAGCGCCGGCGCGGGCATCCACGACCACATGATCGCGTTGTGCGCAGCGGCGGGCTTCACGCCGCGCATCGTGCAGGAAGCCGGTGAAGCATCGACCTTGATCAGCCTGGCCGCTGCGGGCCTGGGTGCGGCGATCCTGCCGTCTTCATGCGATCACATACGCGTGGAAGGATCGCGCTTCGTGGCACTGGCCGATGCTGGCGCGCATTCGGAAGTGCAGCTGGCCTGGCACCGCGAACGGGTAACGCCGCTGATCCGCAATTTCGCCACGCTGCTGCGCGGAGCGTTCGCCGAGGGGTAGGCGTGCACTCCACCCGGGTAGTGCCGGCCGCTGGCCGGCAACCCCACAGGGGCCGGCATGCCGGCCAGCGGCCGGCACTACCGTACACGTTGGTTCACGCCGTCACCGGCTGCGGGGCGCGCTGCTGCAGCGCCCAGACAATGCCACCGCCGATCAGGGTCAGCACGGCGGCGAACAGGCACACACCCAGCCAGTCCCACGCCGCATAAGCCAGGCCGCCTAAACCACCAAGCACACTCGAACCCAGGTAATAGGCAAACAGATACATCGCCGAGGCTTCGGCGCGCATCGTACCGGCGCGGCTGCCAACCCAGCTGCTGGCCACCGAGTGGCCGCCGAAGAAGCCGAACGTGACCAGCGCGATACCCAGTGCCATCGCACTCAGCCACGGCATTGCCAGCAGTGCGATGCCGGCGCCGATCAACGCGAACGAGATCGACAGGATGCGGCCGCGCCCGTAGCGCGTTGCCTGCTGGCCCATCCACGCCGAACTGAAGGTGCCCACCAGATAGACGCTGAAGATCAGGCCGACCACGGTCTGGCTGAGGTGGTACGGTGGCGCCAGCAGGTGGTAGCCCAGGTAGTTGTAGAGGGTGACGAACACGCCCATCAGCACGAACGAGGTGGCGAACAGCCACGGCAGGCCCGGGTCGGCGAACAGCAGGCGCCAGCGCGACGGCAACCGGCGCAGGCCGTCACGACGGGGATGGAAGTGGCGCGACGGCGGCAGCTGAAGCCACAGCAGCACGGTACTGGCCACCGCGATGATCGAGACCACGCCGATACCCCAGCGCCAGCCCCAGTGGTCGGCGATGATGCCGGCCAGCAGGCGTCCGCTCATGCCACCGATGGCGTTGCCGCCGATGTACAAGCCCATCGCCAGTCCCAGCGCGCGGCTGTCCATTTCCTCGACCAGGTAGGTCATCGCCACCGCCGGCACGCCGCTCAGCGCCAGGCCGAGCAGCGTGCGCAATACCAGCAGCGTGGTCCAGTCATCGACCAGCGCCGAGCTCAGCGACAGCATGGCCGAGGCCAGCAACGCGACGATCATCAACGGGCGGCGGCCGACCGCGTCGGACAGCAGGCCGGCCAACAGCATTGCCACCGCCAGCGTGCCGGTGGTCAGCGACAACGACATCGCGCTGCCGGCGGCGGACACGCCGAAGTGACGGCTGAACTCAGGCAGCAGCGGCTGCACCGTGTACAGCAGGCCGAAGGTGGAAAAGCCGGCCAGGAACAGCGCCAGCGCGGTGCGACGAAAGGCCGGTGTGCCCTGCTGAATGCGGGTCTCGGCGCTGGGATCGACAGTGGGGGGGCGGCGTTCGATGGCCGCCGCGGTTTCGCCAGTCATGGGATCGATGGGCCGGTAGGGGCGGCCAAGCGTGGGAGGGAACGGGCCTCAGACTAGGCCCGTCTATCCAGTCGATCCATAACCTGATAGGTCATGATTGATATACGAGAAGTATCAATTCAGCTTACAGGCGCTGCCACTCGAAGCCGTCGCCCCGGCGGTAGTACACCGCCACCGCGCGGCCGTAGAGCTTGTCGGCGTCGACGAAGCCGAAGAAGCGGCCATCGAAGCTGTTGCCGCGGTGGTCACCCAGCACCAGCACCTTGCCGGCCGGCACCACCAGGTCGGCGATGTCCGGACCGCCGCCCATGTCCAGATCAAGGCGGGCGCGTCGCTCGCCGAAGGCTTCCACGTCCTGCAGGTCGGCCATCTGCAGCGGCTGCCCGTTGATGCTCAGATGGCCCTCGCGCATCTGCACATGGTCACCGGCCACCGCCGCGACGCGCTTGATCAGGCGGGTGCCGTCGGCCGGTGAGTCGAAGACCGCCACCTCGCCACGCTGCGGGGTGCCGGTCGCCATCAGTTCCGTGTTGGTGAACGGCAGACGCAGACCGTAGGCGCGCATGTCCACCACCACCCGGTCGCCGGGCTGCAGGGTCGGCTGCATCGAACCACTCGGCACCACGTAATGGTTGGCCAGGGTATCGCGGGCGGCGGCGAGCAGGCCGAGCATCACCAGCAGCGGCAATGCCTCCTTCTTCAGCCAGGCCACGGCGCGTTGGGAAAAGGGGGGGCGGGCAACAGCATCCATGACAGGCTCCGGTTGGGTGGTGGCTGCATCAGACCACATCCGGGCGCAAGAGGTTCCCGCGCCGCGCTCCTGTAGAGCCGAGCCTACGCTCGGCTTGTTCTTTGTAGGGTCGAGGTTGCCCGACTGGGGCGCAGAGCAGCCGAGCGTAGGCTCGGCTCTACATGAAGGGTTACGCAGGTTTTACGCCCCGGTCCGGCCGCCGGCATCGCACCTTTACGGGCAGCACGCGCATCGTGTGCCCACCGCGCCACACGGCGCATTCCGCAAGGTGTTGTATGACCCTCCTGGTGATCCGCCACGCCTCTTCGTCGGCACCGCGTCCCCAACTGCCGGCACAGCTGGCCGGCCATCGCGTGCTCTGCAGTGACTGTGCCAGCCTGTCCGAGGTACGCCAGTGCCTCTGCCAACCGCAGGCGCGCTCGGCCGACTGGGTACTGCTGGATGTCGGTGCCGCCGACGAGGCGCAATGGCAGGCCGAAGGTGGCGCGCTGCAGGCGGCACTGGAACGGCTACCGGCGCAGTACATCGAGTTGCAGGCGCCCAGCGAACCTGGTCTGGATGCACGCCTGCGCCTGCAGCACGGCCCCGCCGCCGTGGTGGTCGACCAGCGCAGCCAGCAGGCCGGTTACCCGTTGTCGCTGGCCATTGTCGGCCGCCGCCTGGCGCAGGAGAGCTGAGTCATGTCGATCTTCATCATCCGCGGCCCGGAAGCGGCCGGCGCCCTGATCCGCACCGCGATGCCGCTGCCGGCACCGGTCCTGAAGTCGCTGGTGCATCGCGCGATCGACGCCGGCACCAGCGTGGCGATCCGCGCCTGCGGTTCGGAACAGGAACTGCTCGATGCGCTGCGCGTGGCCGACCACAGCCGTGGCGAGGTGACGCTGCTCGATCCGGGTGCGTGTGCCAACAGCCTGCGCCTGCAGCGGCTGCTGCCCTATCTGCACAACGCGTATGTAGAGGTGCATGACGACGGCGCAGTGGCCGAACCGTGCCTGCCGGCCGGTGTCGGCCAGCGCCTGGGCATTGCTGCTGGGTATGGCGCGCAGAGTTATGTGCTGGCGCTGGATATCGCGCTCGATCACCTGGGCCTGGCCGAGCAGGCCAACCGGGTGCACGTGGGAACGTGATCCGCTTGTGTAGAGCCGAGCCCATGCTCGGCTGCGTCTCCAGAAAAAGCCAGCCGAGCATGGGCTCGGCTCTACACAAAGAAAAACGGCGGGGTTGCCCCCGCCGCTTTCTGTTTCTTACTTCAGCCCGCGGAACTTCAGCAGCGGTTCCACCGACGGGTCCTTGCCGCGGAAATCGCGGTACAGGGTCGACAGCTCCACGCTGTTGCCGCGCGAGAGGATCTTGTCGCGGAACTCCTGGCCGTTGGCCGCCGTCAGGCCACCGTGTTCGGTGAACCACTGGTAGGCGTCATGGTCCAGCACTTCGGCCCAGAAGTAGGCGTAGTAACCGGCCGAGTAACCACCACCCCAGATGTGGTCGAAGTAGGTGGTGCGGTAACGCGGCGGCACCTGCGGCAGGTCGACCTTGAACTTCTTCAGCGCGCTGGCTTCAAAGGCACCGACATCCTGCAGCGGCGCATCGGCCTTCTGCGTGTGCCAGGCCAGGTCGAGCAGCGCGGCCGACAGGTACTCGGTGGTCGCATAGCCCTGGTTGAAGCTGCGCGCCTTGAGAATCTTGTCGACCAGTTCCTGCGGCATCGCCTCGCCGGTCTTGTAGTGCTTGGCGTAGTTGGCGAACACCTTCGGGTCCAGTGCCCAGTGCTCGTTGAACTGCGACGGGAACTCGACGAAGTCACGCGAGGTGGCGGTGCCGGCGATCGACGGGTACTTCACGTTCGAGAACATGCCGTGCAGCGCATGGCCGAACTCATGGAACATCGTGGTGACGTCGTCGAAGCTGATCAGCGCCGGCTGGCCGGCAGCTGGCTTGGTGAAGTTGCAGACGTTGTAGACCACCGGCTTGGCACCGGTCAGGCCGTCCTGTTCGACGAACACGTCCATCCAGGCGCCACCGGACTTGCTGTCACGCTTGAAGTAGTCGGTGTAGAACAGCGCCAGCGAGGTGCCGTCCTTGTCGAACACTTCGTACACCTTCATGTCCGGGTTGTAGGTCGGAATGTCGGTGCGCGGCTTGAAGGTGATGCCGTACAGCTGGGTGGCGGCGTAGAAGACGCCGTTCTGCAGCACGTTGTCCAGTTCGAAGTACGGCTTGATCTGCGACTCGTCCAGATCGTACTTGGCCTTGCGCACCTGCTCGGCGTAGAAGTCCCAGTCCGAAGCGGCGACCTGGAAACCACCCTTCTGCGCGTCGATGACCTTCTGGATCTCACCGGCCTCGGCGCGCGCCTTGGCGGTGGCGGCCGGCACGGTGTCGGTCAGCAGCTTGAGCGCGGCCGCCGGAGTCTTGGCCATCTGGTCGCCCAGCTGGTAGTCGGCGAAGGTGTCGAAGCCGAGCAGCTTGGCCTTCTGTGCACGCAGCTGGGCCAGGCGCTGCACGGTCTGCCGGGTGTCGTTGGCATCGCCGCGCTCGGCGCGGGTTTCCGAAGCCTTCAGCACGGCGGCACGCTGGTCGCGATCGCTCAGCGAGCCGAGCACCGGCTGCTGGGTGGTGTTCTGCAGCGGCAGCAGGAATTTGCCATCCAGCTTGCGGTCCTTGGCGGCGGCCGCAGCATTGTTGATCGCGCCCTCGTCCAGGCCGGCCAGCTTGGCCTTGTCGTCAACGACAACAGCCGCAGCGGCGGTCGCGGCCACCAGGCGGGTGTGGAACTGGGTGGAGAGCGTGGTCTCTTCCACGTTGAGCTTGCGCAGGGTCGCCTTGTCAGCGTCGGACAGCTGCGCACCGGCGCGCACCAGGCCATCGTAATAGTGCTCGACCAGGCGCTTCTGAACCGGGTCCAGCTCCAGCGTGTCACGCTGGTCGTACAGCGACTTCACGCGCGCGAACAGCTTCGGATCGAGGTTGATCTCATCCTGGTGCGCGGCCAGCTTCGGCGCCACTTCTTCCTGGATCTTCTGGCGCGCATCGTTGGTGTCGGCCTGGACCAGGCCGAAGAAGATGCGCGACACGCGGGTCAGGGTCTCGCCGCTGCGCTCCATCGCCACGATGGTGTTGTCGAAGGTGGCCGGCTCGCTGCTGTCGGCGATCTTGCGCACGTCGGCCAGGTGCTGGCGCATGCCTTCTTCGAACGCCGGCAGGTAGTCGCTGTCCTTGATCTTGTCGAACGGCGGGGCCTGGAACGGCAGCGTGCTGGCACTCAGCAGCGGATTGGTGGAGGCTTCGGCCGGCTGCTGGGCCGGGGTCTTCTGGGCATCGGACACGGGGGTGGACTCCTTGCCGGAACAGGCCGCCAGCGCCAGGCTGATGGCGGCGGCCAGGACTACGGTACGCGACATGTAAAAACGCTCCTTGGGCAGACGGTATGGATACCAGCCCTCCACCCTACTCCTGTCGCGCTCGCCCGGCATGTGCCGGACGTGGCGTCTATGCGGCGTCCTGCGGCCGGCTCAGACCGTGCCGCGGGTCTTGCCGATCCAGGGCCGGTAGAACTCGCGGATGGCAGCCATGTCGGCCACATCGTCGCCGCTCGGGGTGAACAACGGACCGATGCCGATGGTCTTTTCCGGATAGTGGAAATACGCAGTCAGGATCGGCACGTCGGCCATCCGGGCGATCTTCAGGAAGCCGGCCTTCCAGTCCTTCACCGCCTTGCGGGTGCCCTCGGGGGTGATGGCGAACCACATCTTCTCGTTGTTGCGCAGCAGGTCCACCGCCTGGCCCACCGTGCCCTGTGGCGAGCTGCGATCGAGCGGAATCACGCCCAGCCGGTGCAGCAACGGGCCCAGCGGCCACCAGAACAGCGACGCCTTGCCCAGCACCTTCACCTTCATGCCCAGCGCGATCTTCGCCGCCATGCCCCACAGCCCGTCCCAGTTGGACGAATGCGGGGCGATGATGAAGACCAGCCTGGGGATGTCAGGCAGGGTGCCGGTCACCTTCCAGCCCCCCATGCGCAGGGTGCAGCGCGCCAGCCAGCGCAGGAAGGCGTTGGGTTTGACCTGCGGCATCTGCGGCGGCACGGCCGGCAGCAACGAAGTCGGGTTGTTCAAGCAATCACTCCCAGTCACGTGATGAGCGCCCGCGCTTGATCTGCGCGCGCCCGCGTTTGGCGTCCAGACGACGCAGTTTCGACCCGAGGGTCGGCTTGGTGGCCTTGCGCGGTTTGGGCACGCTCAGCCCGGCCTGGATGAAGGCCGCCAGCCGCTCGCGCGCATCCTCGCGATTGCGATCCTGGGTGCGGAAACGTTGCGCGTCGATGACCAGCACGCCTTCGCCGGTCATGCGCCGGTCACGCCGCGCCAACAGCCGCGCGCGCAACGGTTCGGGCAACGAGGGCGAATTGGCCACGTCGAAACGCAGTTCCACCGCAGTGGACACCTTGTTGACGTTCTGGCCGCCGGCGCCACTGGCGCGCACGAACCGCTCGACGATCTCGCCGTCGGGGATTTCAAGCTGCGCGCTGATGGTGACCGGTCCACTGCCCATCCGCGCATTGTAGCGGCAGCCACGTGGTGGAGTGCGCCATCGCGCCCCGTATGCCGCCGATCAGGCGCCGAACACGCCGCCTTCGCCTGGGCTGCAGGTATGCTGGCGGTCCCATGTACCGCAGGAAGCCCGCATGACCCGCTTCGCACCCGCCCTGCCGTCCCTGCTGCGCCGCGCCGCCCTGCTGCTGGCACTGGCCACGGCCAGCGTCCCGGCCCTGGCCGCCCCGCCGACCGACGGCGACATCAACCGCCTGCTGTCGGCCTCGCGCGCGCAGAGCATGATCGACACCATGGTGCCGCAGATCGAAGCCATGCAGCAGCAGCAGTTCCAGCAGGTGGCCGCACAGCGCCAGCTCACCGCCCAGCAGCAGGAACAGCTGAAGCGGATCCAGGCGCGGACCAGCCAGACCCTGCGCCAGGCCATGTCGTGGCAGCAGCTGCGGCCGATGTACGTGGACCTGTACAAGAAGACGTTCAGCAAGGAAGACGTGCTGGCGATGGCCGAGTTCTACGAGAGCGCGGCAGGCCAGAGCCTGCTGGACAAGACCCCGGCACTGATGCAGAACGTGATGGTGGCCATCCAGGCGCGCATGCAGCCGCTGTTTGCGGACCTGCAGAAAGACCTGGAAGCGATCGTCAACGAGCCGGAAAAGAAATAGCAGGGTGCGCCGGGCCATGCCCGGCCGCTGGCTGTAGAGCCGAGCCCACGCTCGGCTTACCGCAGCAGCATCAGGCGTCGTCCACCTGCCAGCCGAACAGGTCCAGTGCCTTCTGGAACTGGCGGTCCAGCGGCGCACTGACATCCACGTTGCCGCCCTCCGGATGCGGAAAACGCAGGCGCTCGGCGTGCAGCAGCATGCGGTGCACGCCCTGCATGCGGAAGATGCGGTTATGGCGCCCATCGCCGTGGCTGGTATCGCCGATCATGTGATGCGAGAGGTGCTTGAGGTGACGGCGGATCTGCCGGAAGCGCCCGGTCTGCGGCTGGCAGCGCAGCAGCGCGTAGCGCGAGCTGCTGAATTCGCCCACCGGCACCGACAGCTCGCCAGTGGCCAGGCGCTGGAAATCGGTGATCGCCGGCTTCTTCACCGGCTTGCCCGGCCCGCCGTCCAGATCATGGTCCACCCGCCAGGACAGCTCGGCCGGCCAGCCTCGGCAGACTGTCAGGTAGTCCTTGGCCACTTCGCCACCCATCAGTGCCTTGCCCAGCGAACTTGCAGTTTCGCGGTCGAAGGCCAGCAGCAGGCAGCCACTGGTGGCCCGGTCCAGGCGGTGCACGAGGAAGATCGGCCGCCCCAGCTGCTCACGCAGGCGGTCGGCCAGGAAATCATCTTCGCCACGGGCCAGCTTGCTGTCGTGGACCATCAGCCCGGCAGGCTTGTTGACCACGGCCAGGCGCTCATCCAGGTGCAGCAGCTGCAGGGGCGCGGTTTCAGTCTCGACCGCGGCGAGGGTGTCAGGTTCGGTACTCACCGCGGGATTATACGGGCGCCCTGATCGGGG
>NZ_LEKR01000041.1:0-39070 GCF_001580555.1 Stenotrophomonas sp. DDT-1 | reverse complement strand
CTCGGACTGCTGCACCAGGATGCCGTCGTCCTTCAGGGCCTTGAAGCAGCTCTCGTAGAAGGCCTTGTTGAACAGGCCTTCACCCGGGCCGACCGGGTCGGTCGAGTCCACGATCACCACGTCCACGCTGCCGGCCGGGCAGTTGGCCATGTAGGCCACGCCGTCATCGAACAGCAGCTCGGCGCGGGCGTCATCGTTGGAGTCGCACAGTTCCGGGAAGTGCTTGCGCGCCATCACGGTGACCTGCTCGTCGATATCGCACTGGGTCACGCTCTCCACGCCCTTGTGCTTGAGCACTTCGCGCAGGGTGCCGCAGTCGCCGCCACCGATGATCACCACGCGCTTGGGCGCGGCGTGGGTGAACAGCACCGGGTGGCTGATCATCTCGTGGTAGAAGAAGTTGTCCTTGCTGGTCAGCATGATGGCCCCGTCGATGGTCATCAGGTTGCCCCAGTCGGTGGTCTGGAAGATCTCGATCTTCTGGAACGGCGACTGCACCTCGTCCAGCTTGCCGGTGATGCGGTAGCCGATGGCCGAGCCGGTGCGCTCGAAGTGTTCGATGTACCAGTTGTTGCTGTCAGTCATGGGAAAACAGTCCTGTTCGGAGGGGTGGAGCCGGGCTGGCGGGCGGGGCCGCGTGGCACAGATGCCACATCCGGACGGATCGGCCCGTTCAGGTTGGAACCTGTCACGGGCGCGGGCGCGCATGATAACGAACCTGTGGGCACATAGGCGTTATCATGCCCCCCCTTTTATTGCCAACAAGGCCGACTGAAATGACCGATTGGTCCCTCGACCAAGCCCGCAAGACCTACTCGATCCCGCATTGGGCGGACGGTTACTTCGACGTGGATCAGGCCGGGCACATGGTGGTGAGACCGACCGGGGCGGACGGCCCGGTGGTGTCGCTGCCCAAGGTGGTCGATGCGGCGCGCGCGGCGGGCGCCAAGCTGCCGCTGCTGGTGCGCTTCCCGGACATCCTCGGCCAGCGCCTGGGCAAGCTGCAGGCGGCCTTCGCCCAGGCCCAGCAGGACTGGGAGTACAGCGGCGGCTACACGGCCGTGTACCCGATCAAGGTCAACCAGACCCGCGGCGTGGCCGGCACCCTGGCCAGCCACCACGGCGAGGGCTTCGGCCTGGAAGCGGGCAGCAAGCCCGAGCTGATGGCCGTGCTGGCGCTGTCGCGCCCGGGCGGGCTGATCGTCTGCAACGGCTACAAGGACCGCGAGTACATCCGCCTGGCCCTGATCGGCCGCAAGCTGGGCCTGCAGACCTTCATCGTCATCGAGAAGCCGTCCGAGCTGAAGCTGGTGCTGGAAGAGTCCAAGGCGCTGGACGTGAAGCCGGGCCTGGGCGTGCGCATGCGCCTGGCCTCGCTGGGCGCCGGCAAGTGGCAGAACAGCGGTGGCGACAAGGCCAAGTTCGGCCTGTCACCGCGCCAGCTGCTGGACCTGTGGAAGTCGCTGCGTGACACCGAGTACGCCGACTGCCTGAACCTGCTGCACTTCCACATGGGCTCGCAGATCTCCAACGTGCGCGACATCGCCAACGGCATGCGCGAAGCCACCCGCTACTTCGTGGAGCTGTCGCGCCTGGGCGCGAAGATCACCCACGTCGATGTCGGCGGTGGCCTGGGCGTGGACTATGAAGGCACCCGTTCGCGCAGCTTCTGCTCGATCAACTACGGCCTGCATTCCTACGCCAGCAACATCGTGCAGCCGCTGGCCAATGCCTGCGAAGAGTTCGGCCTGACCCCGCCGCGCATCGTCACCGAGTGCGGCCGCGCGATGACCGCGCACCACGCGGTACTGATCGCCAACGTCTCGGAAGTGGAAGAAGCGCAGGAAGGTCGCGTGCCGGACCAGCACGACGACGAGCCGGCGGCGATCCGACACCTGCGCGAAATCCACGACGAGCTGGACGTGCGCCCGGCGGTGGAACTGTTCCAGGAAGCGCAGCATTTCCATGCCGAAGGCCTGGCCAGCTACGCCCTGGGCCAGATCGACCTGCCGCAGCGTGCGCGCATCGACGATCTGTTCTACGCCATCGCCCACGGCGTGCGTGCGCGCCTGAGCTATGACGAGAAGAGCCACCGCCCGGTGCTGGACGAACTGAACGAGCGCCTGGTCGACAAGTACTTCGTCAACTTCAGCGTGTTCGAATCGATCCCGGACGTGTGGGCGATCGACCAGGTGTTCCCGATCGTGCCGATCGAGCGCCTGGATGAAACCCCGGACCGCCGCGGCATCATCGCCGACATGACCTGCGACTCGGATGGCATGGTGGAAACCTATGTCGAGAACGAGAGCCTGGACAGCTCGCTGCCGCTGCACAAGATGAAGCCGGGCGAGAGCTACCGCATCGGCTTCTTCATGGTCGGCGCCTACCAGGAAATCCTGGGCGACATCCACAACCTGTTCGGCGATACCGACGCGGTGGAAGTGCTGGCCGATGCCGATGGCTATGCCATCACCCAGCAGCGCCGCGGCGATACCACTGACGTGATGCTGGATTACGTGGGTTACCGCCTGGACGAACTGCGGGCGACCTATGCGCAGCGCGTGGCTGCAGCGCAGCTGTCGCCGGAACGCGCGCAGGAACTGTCGGACGCGCTGGAAGCCGGCCTGACCGGTTACACCTATTTGTCCGACGAACCGCTGGTCTGATGGACAGCGCCGGGCTTGCCCGGCGCTACCGGCCCCGATGAGCGCGCGCGCGATCTTCCACCTGTTCCTGCATGCCGCCGTGCCAGCGTTGCTGGCATGGCTGTTCTGGCGCAAACGCTTCGCCTCGGCGTGGCTGCTGCTGTTGCTGGGCTGGATCATCGACCTGGACCACCTGTTGGCCGATCCGATCTACGCACCGAACCGCTGCAGCATCGGTTTCCATCCGCTGCACACCGCACCGGCAATTGCCGTGTATGCAGGCCTGTGCGTTCCGAAGAAAACGCGGTTGTTCGGCATCGGTCTGATCATCCACATCGCGCTGGACGCAATTGATTGCTGGTGGATGCATCACCGTTGATGCTTGATGCGTGTCGACCAAGGTTGACAGCTATCGGGTGCACGCTGGCCGGTCGGATTGGCGCTTGGTAGAGCCGGCCGCTGGCCGGCTTCCGCAGGGCGGCTTCCGCAGGGCGTTCCCGGTGACCACGTGGTTGCCGGCCAGCGGCCGGCACTACCCACCGTCAGGTTGGTCGTTTCACCCCACCGGCAGCCACAACGTCGCGCGCAGGCCCGGCTGTACATTCTCCAGCGCCACGCGTCCGCCATAACTGGCGGCGATATCGCCCACGATCGCCAGCCCCAATCCACTGCTGCCCACGCGCTCATCCAGCCGCACGCCACGCTGGGTGACCCGTTGCAGGGCGTCCGCGGCCAGGCCGGGGCCGTCGTCGCGAACCTCAATGCGCAACTGGCCGTCGTCGGCTTCCGCGCTGACCTGGATCTGCCGCTGCGCCCAGCGCCCGGCATTGTCCAGCAGGTTGCCCAGCATCTCTTCCAAGTCCGCACTGGCACCGGCGAACTGCAGCGCCGGATCGATACCGGCCGCCGTGAACGTGATGCCACGTTCGCCATGCGCGCGTGCCATCAGCCGGCACATCGCCTGAGCGACGGCCGCCACGCCGGTGCGCTGGCGATGGTCGGCGGCCAGTCCTGCAGCCAGGTAACGGTCGACACTGGCCTGCATGCGTGCGCTCTGTTCGCGCACGGTGGCGCGCCAGTGCGTACCGTCGCCGTCGGCCTCGGTGGCCAATACGCTCAGTGGTGTCTTCAGCGCATGCGCCAGATCCTGTGCACTGGTGCGCGCGCGCGCGACCATGCGTTGCTGGTGGTCCAGCAGCGCGTTGAGTTCTTCGCCAAGCGGCGCAACCTCTGCCCCCAGTCCCTGCGTGTCGATGCGTTGCGCGTCGCCGCGCCGTACCTGTTCCAGCTGCGCACCGAGGCGATGCAGCGGGCGCAGGCCGAAGTGCACCTGGCTGGCCAGCACCGCCAGCCAGGCGGCGACCAGCACGCCCAGCGCGATGGCGGTGCGCTTGCGGAATGCAGCGACATCCGCATCCAGCGCGCTGCGATCGGTGGCGACCACGGCCACGAACGGTTCGCTGGCGCGCGGCAGGCGCACCTGCTGCACGCGTGCGCGCAGGGATTGCTGCAGCGGCCCGGGCAGGTTGCGGGTGGCCGGCCCGGCAACCGGCGCCGGCAGGGTTTCGTCCCACAGCGAGCGCGACTGCAGCAACACGCGGCCATCGGCACCGGCGATCTGCCAGTAGGCACCGGAGAACACGCGCTGGAAGCGTGCGTCATTGGGTTCCTGACGCAGGCGCAGCTGTCCGTCCGCATCCACTTCGGCCTGTGCCAGCAGGGTCAGCATGTCCTGCTGCAGTTCGTGGTCGAGGCGGTCGCGCGCGCTGCGCTTGAACAGCTCGCCCAGCAGCGCGCTGGCCAGCAGCGAGACCAGCAGCAGGCCGACGCCGCCGGCCAGCAGCAGGCGCCGTCGCAGCGATGGTTGCCGGCTCACGGCGCGGCCAGCCGCCAGCCCTGGCCGCGCACGGTCTGGATCAGGTCGATGCCGAGCTTGCGTCGCACGCGTCCGAGCAGCACGTCCAGTGCATTGGAGTCCGGGTCGTGGCCACCGTCGAACACCTGCTCGCCCAGCCGGTCGCGGCCGATCACCTGTCCGCTGTGATGGATGAAGTAGCTGAGCAGGCGGAACTCCTGCGGACTGAGCGGCAGCGCCTGCCCATCCAGCTCGAAGCGGCCGGCGTTGACGTCCAGCTGCAGCGGACCGCAGTGCAGGCGCGGGCTGGCATGGCCATGGCTGCGACGGATCAGTGCGCGCAGCCGCAGCACCAGTTCGTCGGCCTGGAACGGTTTGGTCAGGTAGTCGTCGGCGCCGGCGTCGAAGCCGGCCAGCTTGTCGTGCCAGCGCCCGCGTGCGGTCAGCACCAGCACCGGAAAGCTGCGGCCATTGCTGCGCCAGCGCTCGATCACGCTCAGGCCATCCAGCCCGGGCAGGCCGAGGTCGACGATGGCCGCCTGCAGGTCTTCGATCTGGCCAATTTCTTCGGCCTCGCGGCCGTCAGCGACCACCGCCACCACATAACCGGCCTGTTCCAGCAGGGGCACCAGGCGCTGTGCCAGCGCGGCATCGTCTTCGGCCAACAGGATGCGCATCAGTCGTCGAGCTCCGTCTTCAGCAGCTTTCCGCTGCGCGCATCATAGTCCAGCTCCACCACCACGCCGTCGCCGCGCAGGATCTCCACTTCGTAGACGCCGTCGTCCAGCTCCACTTCCAGCAGCTGGCCCGGGTAGCGCTTGAGTGCATCGCGGACCACGCTTTCCAATGGCACGTAGCGGCCCTGCTGCACGGCGCGGCGCGCGACCTGCTGCGCCGGATCCTGGACGGGCGCGGCGGCGGTCGGGGCGTTGGCCAGGGCCAGCAGCAGGGGCAGGGTGGAGAGCATGCGGGTGCAGAAAGAAGGAGGGGGTCAGGCGCGAGTGTGCCGGGGATGACTAACAGCCGGCTAACAGCCACGGCTAAGGCGCTGTTAACCGAGGCATGCATCGTGGCGTTGCCGGGATGGTCCGGCCACGAACACGAACAGGAGAACCCCCATGTTGAAGTCGCTCACCCTCGCCACCGTTGCCCTGCTGGCCATTGCACCGGCCGCACAGGCCGCACCGCTGGGCATGGCCCAGGTCGAACAGGCCCTGCGCAAGGCCGGCTACACCCAGATCCACGAGATCGAACGCGATGACGGCTTGTGGGAAGCCGACGTGAGCCGCGCCGATGGCCGCTTCAGCGAAGTCTACGTGGACCCGAAGACCGGCGAGATCTTCGATGAGCACAGCGGCCGCGCGCTGCTGACCACCGAGCAGGTGCTGGCACGGGCGCAGTCGCATGGCCTGCGCGAGATCCATTCGCTGGAACGCGATGGGGCGACCTGGTCGCTGGAAGCCCGCAATGCCCGCAACCAGAAGGTGGAGGTGCGCCTGAGCGGTTACGACGGCCGCATCCTGCACAGCGAGCGCGATGGCTGGCTGGATTGACGTTGGCCTCTGTAGAGCCGAGCCCATGCTCGGCTTTGCGGCCAACCGTAGCCGAGCATGGGCTCGGCTCTACAGAGGCTGCCCTACCAGCCGTACGGCGGCGGGTAGTCCCAATAGCCCGGGCCGCGGCCGTAATAGCCGCCATACGGGCCGAAGAAGCCCGGGCCCTTGCCCTCGCTCACATGGATGTTGAGGTTGACCCCGTGGGTCTTGCCCTCATCGGTGGTGTAGTTCTTGCTCAAATTCAGCGTGGCCGCGTTGTAGTGGCTGTTGCCGCCGTTCTTGGAATAGCCGATGCCGGTGGTGAAGCTGCCCGACACCTTGACCTTGTCGTCGGTGACGTCGGCGATCTTCGCGTCGTCGTGCACGCGCGGGCCGCTCTTGTCGCCGTAATAAGTGCCGGGCGGGTCCTGCTGCAGGGCCGGGTCGTTGAGGTAGCGCAGCGGCGCCTGCGGCAGCGTCAGGTCCAGGCCGGCAGCCTGCGGCGCGGTAGCGCCAGCGGCGGACTGGGCCAGCACGGTTCCCGGCAGGGCCAGGCACAGCAGCAGGGTCAGGGGGCGGATCATGACGGCGCTCCAGCGGACAGGTGGCCGCGCAACACGCGGCGGTACAGGCCGACGCTAGCAGGGGTTGCTTGAATGATGCCTGTCGGCGCCCGCTTGCGGTAGAGCCGGGCCATGCCTGGCTGCACGCTACAACCGCCCGAACCCGAACAGCCCTTCCAGTGCATGCTTGCGCCGCTCGATCCGGGCCCGCAGCAGCTGGGCGCCGATCATTGAATAGGTGATGCCGTTGCCACCGTAGGCCATGGCGAAATGCACCCGCGGGCCCCACTGCGGGTGCGGGCCGAAGAAGGGCAGGCCGTCGGCGGTTTCGGCGAAGGTGCCGGCCCAGGAAAAGGCGGGCACCGGGTCCAGCCGCGGGAACCAGTGCAGGAGCTGATCCATCAGCTTTTCGGCCTTGCGCTGCACGCGCCGGTCGCGCCGCGCCGGGATATCGATGGCGTCGTCCAGCCCACCCACCAGCAGGCGGCGGTCGCCGGTGGCGCGCAGGTACAGGTACGGGCGTGCGCTCTCCCACACCATCGTGCGCTGCAGCCGGCCCAGCGTGTCCGCATCGATCGGGTCGGTGATGAAGGCGTAGCTGCTGCGGTTGCGCGCGACCCGCTGTTCAAGCCAGCGCTGGTTGGCGTAGCCCATCGCCAGGACCACGTGGCGGGCACGGACCGTGGCGCCGGCCTCGGTCATCGCGGTCACCCCCTGCGCGCCAGGCTTCAGCGTGTGCAGCACGGTGCGGTCGTGCACATGGCCGCCGCGACGGCGCACGCGTTTGAGCAGGCCGTAGGTGAGGCAGTAGGGATCGACCCGCGCTGCCTGGCGGGTCAGCAGGGCGCCGCCGGCATCCACGTCGAAGCGTTCGCGCAGGGCTTCGCGGTCCAGCCAACGCGCGTCCAGTCCAATATCGCGGCGTGCAGCTCCTTCGGCCATCAGGCGCGGCACGTCGCGCCGCCGGCTGGCCAGGTACAGGCTGTCCATCTGGCGGAAGTCCACCTCCTTCAGCCCGCGTGCCACTTCAGCCAGTGCCGGGATCGCGTCGGCACAGGCAAGGTAGGCCAGGGCGGCGGCATCGTTGCCATAGCGCTCGGCCAGTTCCAGCAGATGGGTATCGATCTCGTACTGCAGCAGCGCGGTGCTGGCCGCCGTGCTGCCCCAGCCGATGTCGCGCTGCTCGATCACCGCCACCTCGTGGCCGTGGGTGGACAGTTCGTCGGCGATCAGCGCACCGGTGATGCCGCCACCGACCACCAGCACGTCGCAGCGCAGATCCTGCTCCAGCGGGGGAAAGGCCTGCAGCAGCCCGTTGCGCACTGCCCACCAGGGGTAGCCACTTTTCAGGTCCATGCGTGGTCGTGCTCAGGCGGTGGGGTGGCCGGTATGCGGGGTCTGGATCAGTTCGGACAGATCGAAGCCCTGCAGGCGGGCCGCGGCCAGATAATGGTCCTGCACGGTCGCGTCCAGGCGTGGCTCGCGCGCCAGCAGCCACAGGTACTTGCGGTCCGGGCTGCCGACCAGCGAGACGCTGTAGTCCGGGGCGACCTGGATCACCCAGTAGTCGCCCTTGGCGAACGGCAGCCAGCGCAGGCCCTTGGGCAGGAAACTGACCTCCAGCCGCGCGCTGTCGTTGTCGACGGCGCAGGCCTCGCCGGTGGCCTCTTCGATCTCGCCGTCCATGCGGCAGCGGTTGGTGACGCCGACGTTGCCGTTGTCGAGCAGGGTGTAGTGCGCCGACACATCGGTGCAGCCTTCCGGCTCGTGGCGCATCGGCAGGCGCGCGATCTCGTACCAGGTGCCCAGGTAGCGCGGCAGCTTGAGGTCGGCGACGGTCTTCAGCGGCGGGTGCTCGGTCATCGGTCATCGTGGCAAGGGCGGGCCTCCACGATGCCGATGGGCTCGCCATGGGCGGGTGAAGCCGGGGCGACGGCCGCGTCCAGAACGATCCGTCGCCGCTGCGACGTGCCTGTTGTCACCGGCATGGCGGTATCCTGCCGCCAGCGCCGTGTTTTCCTGATCCAACCAAGGTGGAGGTGCCGATGTACCAGGTGATCCTGTTGAAGAGTGAATCCGCGTTCGCACGCGAACAGTGGCCGCAGGTCGACGACCTGGTCGACTACGAGGGCGTGGCCTACAGCCTGCGAGCCGGCCCGCGCCAGCCACTGTCGACCGACCACGAGTGGCACCCGGTGGCGGTGTATGCGCCCGATGAGATCACCGAGGAAGAGTTCCAGGACTGGTACGCGCTGCAGCAGCCGACTGTGGAAGAGCTGCGCCTGAAGTACTGATACTGCTGCACGTCCCCCATCCGCCGTTTACCGCCTGTGCCGTATAGTCGCGCGCAGGCGCGGTGGTCCGCGCGAACCGGTGTGGCTGCGTGTCTTCTTTCCTGCGATCGATCCGTGCACGGGGGCCCTGGTGGGTCCTGCTGCTGTGCACTTCCTTCCTGCTGTCCGCGCCGGTGCTGGCACAGGAGGAGGACCCCACGCCCAAGCAGCAGCTGGCGGACATCGATTCGCGGTTGAAGGATGTCGAGCGCAAGCGTGGCGATGCGGAAGCCACCGAGACGCTGGCGATGCTGTCCGAGAATGCCTCGCAGGCACGGCGTGACGCCGAGGCACTGGAAAAGGCACTGCAGCCCCAGCTGGATCGCATCAACGAGCAACTGGCGCAGCTGGGGACGCCTGCCGAGGGCACCACAGAGCCGCCAGAGCTGGCGGCGCAGCGACGGGCCATAACCAGGCAGCGCGACGGCCTGGCCGCGTCGGTGGCGCAGGCCAAGGCCAGTGCCGTGCGTGCACAGCAGCTGGCGGCGGACATCGAGCAGCAGCGCACCGCACAACGTACGGAAGAACTGGGCCAGAAGGTCGCCTCGCCGCTGTCGCCCGCGTTGTGGAGCAAGGTGGCCGAGCGCCTGCCGATCGATATCGCGCGCGTTGCGCCGTTGGCCGAGCAGGGGCGCGATGCGCTGGTCGCCGGCATCCGCAGCCACGGCTGGGGCACGCCGCTGCTGGGCCTGCTGGCCGCGCTGGTGATGATGTTCCCGCTGCGGTTGTGGCTGCGCAGGCTGGGGCGGAAGTTCGCCGCGTCCGAGCGCGCGCCTGACGGACGACTGCGCCGGTCTGGCCTGGCGATGTGGCTGCTGCTGGTGGGCACGCTGCTGCCCGGTTATGCGGTAGTGGTGCTGATGGCGGCGCTGGATGCGATCGATGCCATCGCGCCGCGCCTGCAGGTCGTGGCCGACGGCCTGGAGACCGCCACCTTCCGTGCGGCCTTCATTGCCGCGCTCAGCGCCTGCCTGCTGGTGCCCAAGCGCCCATCATGGCGGCTGTTGAACCTGGACGACACCGCCGCGCTGAAGCTTCGCAAATACGCCTGGGGCGCGGCGGCACTGGCCTGGCTGAGCACGGTGCTGGTGGCCCTCGACCAGGCTACGCGCACCAGCGATGTCACCACGGTGGCGTTGGACGGCCTGATTGCCCTGACCTACCTCGGCCTGATCATGGCCATGCTGGTGACCCTGGCGCGCCTGCATCGGCGGCAGACCGCCGAGGCCGAGGCCAAGCTGGAAGCACAGGCCGATGGCGTGGGGGCAACCACGCCCGTGCGCCGCAGCAGCTGGCTGGTACTGGCCCGGGTAGCGGGCAACATCGCGGTGGTGGCGGCCATCGTCGCCACGTTGCTGGGCTACCTGAATTTCGCCAAGTTCGTGAACCAGCAGCTGATCGGCGGCAGCATCGTAGTGCTGGCCGCAACCTTGCTGTTCAAGTTCGTCGATGACCTGAGCACCTGGATGCTCAACGCCGACAGCAAGGTCGGCCAGACCATCCTGCTCAGCACCGGCCTGAGCGTATCCCGGCTGGAACAGGCGGGCGTGCTGCTGTCGGCGGCGTTGCGCACCATCGTCGTACTGATCGCGCTGCTGGCGCTGGTGGCACCGTTCGGCAACATCGGCGCGGTGGTGGAGCGCTTCTCCTCGCTGTTCACCTCTGGATTCGACATTGGCGGAACCAAGCTGGAGCCGGTGCGCATCGTGCTGGCGGTGCTGGTGCTGCTGGCTGGCCTGGCCGTTACCCAGCTGGTACAGCGCTGGCTGACCGACACCTACCTGCCCAAGACCGAGCTGGACCTGGGCGCGCGTAATTCGGTGAGTACCGTTGCCCGCTATGTGGGCATCATCATCGCGGTGATCTGGGCGCTGAGCGCGATGGGGCTGCAGCTGAGCAAGCTGGCCCTGCTGGTCAGCGCGCTGTCGGTGGGTATTGGTTTCGGCCTGCAGGTGATCACCCAGAACTTCGTCTCCGGCCTGATCCTGCTGGCCGAGCGGCCGGTGAAGATCGGTGACTGGGTGAAGCTGGGTGACCAGGAGGGCGACATCCGCCGCATCAGCCTGCGTTCGACCGAGATCCAGGTGGGCGACAAGTCGACGTTGATCGTGCCCAACTCCGAGCTGGTCACCAAGACCGTGCGCAACATGACGATGGGCAACAACCAGGGCCGCATCCAGATCCAGTTCGCGGTGCCGCCCAGCACGGATGTCGGCAATCTGCGGCAGGCGCTGCTGGATGCGTACACCGCGCACACGAATGTGCTGAAACAGCCGGCACCGACGGTCTACATCGACAGCATTGCCGGTGGCCAGATCACCATCAACAGCTTCGCTTACGTGGCCAGCCCGCGGCAGGTGTACGCCACCCGCAGCGACCTGTACTTCAGCCTGCTGCAGATCCTGGCCGAGCGGAACATTCCGCTGTCGACCCCGACCGACATCCACATCATCCGCGATCCGCAGGAGTAGGGGGTGTTCTGCAGGGCTGCGCCCTGCACCCGCTACGAGCAGAAGCAACAGCAACAGCGTGCATTCCGTGGGATGGCGGGGCGGTGCCGGAGTGCGGGGACGCCGTAAATCCGTCCATGGAGGCTTGGCAGCCGCATCCATGCGGCTGACACCCCGCACTCCGACACCGCCCCACCTCTGACAGATTCCTGAGGCTGTCGGTAGGTGTCGACCTTGGTCGACATTTCTGTCAGATATCGAAATCAATCTGGGATCAGATCCGTTTTTCTCCGGAAAACGGATCTGATCCCATCGGCATGTCCAACAGACCGCAGCAAACTGTCGAAGGCGGTGTGGGTCCGGTTGCGGGGGCGTGAGCCGCATGGATGCGGCGACCGAGCTTACATGGACGTACTTGCAGCGCCCCCCGCAACCGGACCCACACCGCCATCCCACGGAATGCACGCTGTTGCTGTTGCCGTTGCTCCGGTTTGGAGCGGGTGCAGGGCGCAGCCCTGCAAATAGCCCTACCCCCGCGGTCGGCTGCGCGAGGGCACCAGTGCGAACGTATCCACCGCCAGCTTCTCGGCGTGGTTCAACCACGCGCGGATCTCCAGATCGTCCACTTCGTGATCCAGCCCGAACGCCACGTTGATCTTGCCGTTGGCATCGGGCTGCACCCACTGCTGGGCCAGCACCACCTTGCGCTGCGAGGACACCGCTTCGATCCAGAAGCCGCGGTCCGGGCGCGTGCTCGCCACCAGTTGCAGCATGTACTGGCCGGCACGCGTACGGCGTCCCTTCTGGGTGATCATGTGTGCCTGGCGCACGCTCGGGCGCGGGCCCTGGAGCGTATCCAGCGGTGCATCCACCGCGATGCCACCGCGCAGGTCGTTGTCGCGGTACAGCTTGATGCCATTGTCGCGGTTGACGAGCAGGGCGCACCAGTCGCCGTCGGCCGAGCCGTCCTCGAACGCGGTGCAACGGTCGACGTAGGCCAGGGTGTTGTCCGGGTTGGCATCATCGAACTGGCGCGAGGTGTTTTCCAGATACGCGGACTTCAGGCCCCAGTCCTTGTCGTACTCCAGCAGCACCGGCGGTTGCACGTGCTGCAGGCCAACGACCACCTGATCATCGCCATCGATCTTCAGTTCGCGGGTCGGCTGGCCCAGCCACAGCGAACGGGCGAAGGCCAGGTACGGCGGGTAGTCGCGGCCGTCATCGCGGCGCGCGGCCACGCTGGCACTGGGCGCGCGCTGCGGGTCGATCAGCGAGCGGCCAAAGCCCATCGTCTTCAGGTTCGGGTCCAGCAGGCTGAGCAGGGTCGCACCGGAATCCAGGGTGGTGCCAGCGTCGGCACTGAGCTGCTGCGGGGCAATGCCGTCGCCAAGGAACAGCAGCAGGTTCTCGCGCTTCTGCTTGGCCAGCACGTGGCTGAGATCGTTGGGCATCGCCAGGTGGTCGGAGGCGATCACGATCAGCGTGTCCTTGCCATACGGGCTGGCCTGGATTCGCTCGACCAGCTGTGAGATCAGGCGGTCGGTGCACTTGAGTGCATTGAGCAGGCCGATGTTGCCGTACCCGCTCCGGTAGCGCTCGCCCTTGCATGACACCGGCAGGTGGCCCGCCGGGTGGTGGGTGTCCATGGTCAGCGTGGTCAGCATGAACGGTGAACCGGCGCGCGAGAGCTGCTCGAAGCGCTGGTAGGCGGTGTCCAGCAGCACGTCGTCGTGCACGCCCCAGGCCGAGTAGTGGATGCGCCCGATCTTCTTCTGCTGCTTGAACCAGGCCAGGTCATGCACTTCGTCAAAGCCATGGCTGGCCAGGAACTGGCCCTTGCCGGCGAACTGGCCGTTGGCGCCGCCCAGGTAATGGTTGGTGTAGCCCTGCTGCTTCAGGTAGTCGCCCAGGCACACCGCCTTGGGCAGGAAACTGCCCATGCGGTCCATGCTGTTCTCGTCGCCCTGCGAGGTGGTCAGCGGCACGCCACACATTGACGACACCAGGCCGGCGATGGTCCAGCCGCTGCCTTCGGCCGAGGCCAGGCCACGCACGTCCAGCGACTCGGACGCCAGGCGGTTGAGGTTGGGCATCAGGCCGGGAAACACGGCCTCGTCCAGATAGGTGCGTTCCAGGCTCTCGCCGTAGATCCATACGATGTTGCGCGGGCGCTGCAACGGCTGCGTCGGCACCTGGTACTCGGGGGCGATGCGGGCGAAATCGACCGGGCGCAGCTGCTGGTAGAGGCGTTGGCCGTCACGGGCCAGCGGGCTGATCAGGATCGTGGCCACCCACACGGTCGCGAAACCGGCGAACAGCGCACCACCGTGGCCGGGCCGGCGCCAGCGCTTCACCCGCGTGGCAAACAGCGGCAGCAGCGAGACCAGCGCCAGCACGATGAAGCCGGCGATGTAGCCCTTGAAGTCGGAGACACCAGCGCCTTCCATGTCGGCGCCGAGGTGATAAAGCGTGGCGGCGTTGAGCCCATCCCCGGACAGCTTGTCGATCAGCCACCACGCGCTGAGCATCAGCAGTAGCAGCGAGAATGCACCGGCCTTCCACCACACCCACTTGTCGGACGCGAGGAACAGCCAGCACAGCAGCAACAACGACAACAGCAGTATCCAGAGCATAGGCAGCTTCGGCAGTGACGGGGTGGTGGTGATGGACGTCGTACCGACGCGTGTCCATCCGACCGGCGCTGCTGCAAGCACATCCACATGACAGGCCGATGACCCGATAGTGCATGCACGAAGCTGACTGAAATGTTTGTTGAAAGCACGCGCGCGCAATCACGCCGCGAAGGTAAAACGAGCGTGAAAGGCTTCGTTGGATTGCATTAAAAAACCGCATGAATACGCGGCTTTTCGCCAATGCATCAGCGGTGCCCGCGTTCCTCGCGCGCCCGCGCGCGACGATCGAACAGCAATGCACTGGTAACGATGCCCAGCCCCAGCACCACGCCGATCAACAGCAGTATCAGTGCGATCAGGGGATAGCCGAACAGGTGCCAGCCGGTGTCGATCTTCATCATCATTGCCGCAGCCATGATCAACGCGGCGCTGATGATGCCGGCCGCCACGCGGTTGGCGATCTTCTGCAGGTTCTCCATCAACCGCGATTCTTCCAGCCCGGTCACCTTCATCTGCAGGCGGTTCTCGGCCAGCAGCGCCATGATGTCCGACAGCTTGCGCGGCCCGTCGCGCAGCAGCTGCTGCAGCTCCATCGCCTCGCTGGCGATGTTGGCCGCCGACAGGGATTTCTTCAGGCGCGCGCGCATCACGTGCTGCAGCTGGCGCTCGACGATGCGGCGCGTGTCCAGCTCCGGCGCCAGCAGCCGGCACACGGTTTCCAGGTTGAGCAGGGCCTTGCCCAGCAGGCTCAGTTCCGGCGGCGTGCGCAGCCCGCAGGCAGTGGCGATGCGCACCATGTCCAGCACCACGCGGCCTTCCGAGAAGCTGCCACTGGCGGCGTAGCGCGCGATCAGCTGGCCGGTCTCGCGCAGGTAGCGCTCTTCGTCGAAGGCCTCCAGCCGCGTGCTGATGCTGATCAGATCGTCGGCCACTTCTTCGCCGCGGCCATCGACGGCGGCGAACAGGATCTTCAGCAGCCGCTCGCGCAGGCGCGGCGGCATGTGCGCGACCATGCCCAGGTCGAAGATCGCCAGCCGGCCATCGGGCATCACCCGCAGGTTGCCCGGGTGCGGGTCGGCATGGATCTCGCCATGCACGAAGATCTGGTCCAGGTAGCCGCGGATCAGCGCCGCTGCCAGCGGATCCATGTCCTGCTCGGTGCGGCGCACGCCAGAGATCGCATCCACGCGCACGCCGGTGGCGAGCTCCATGGTCAGCACGCGCTGGCTGCTGTAGTCCCAGATCGGCTGCGGTACCCACAGGCGGCGGAAGGGCCGCAGATGCCGTCCGAAGCGGGCCAGGTTCTCGGCCTCGGCGTGGTAGTCCAGCTCCTGCATCAGGGTCTTGGCGAACTCGTTGAGCCAGTCGCGCAGGCGCACGCGGCGGCCCACCTGGGTCAGATGATCGGCGGCCAGCGCAAAGCTGCGCAGCGCTTCCAGGTCCGAGCGCAGCTGCGCGGCCACTTCGGGCTTCTGCACTTTCACTGCCACCTGGCGGCCATCGTGCAGCACCGCGCGATGTACCTGCGCGATCGACGCACAACCCAACGGCTCGGGATCGAACGAGGCAAACAGCTTGTTCACCCCCACCCCCAGCTCCTGCTCGATGATGGCGTGGATGCGCTCTACCGGGATCGGCGCCACCTTCTCCTGCATGCGCTCCAGGGCGGTGGCGAACTCCACCGGCACCATGTCCGGGCGGGTGGACAGCATCTGGCCCAGCTTGACGAAGGTCGGCCCCAGGGCCTCCAGGTCACTGACGAACTGTTCCGGGTTGCCATCGGCGGGCACGTCGGCCTGGTTGCTGGCGGCGTCCAGGTTCATGCCGGAGAACACGCCCGAATGGCGGTAGCGCAGCAACAGGCGCAGGATCTGGCTGCGCCGGTTCATGCCTTTGACCAGCGGAGGATTGCCATTGGCGGTGGGCGGATTGCTCAAGCGGAACTCCCATGCGGCAAGGACGGTAGTGCCGGCCGCTGGCCGGCAATGTCCGGATTCGGCAGTGTCGCCGGGGGAAGGTGGGCATGCGGTGAACCCCGCAGCTATCGCAGAGGCCGGCGGATCGGTCAGAATCCGCTCATTCCCATTCTTGGACGCCCCATGGCCGGTGCCAGCCTGTTTGCCCTGCTCGACGATATCGCCTCCCTGCTAGACGATGTCTCGGTCCTGACCAAGGTCGCGGCGAAGAAGACCGCTGGTGTGCTGGGCGACGATCTGGCGCTGAACGCGCAGCAGGTGACCGGAGTCAACGCCAACCGCGAACTGCCGGTGGTCTGGGCGGTGGCCAAGGGCTCGCTGGTCAACAAGGTCATCCTGGTGCCGGCGGCGCTGGCGATCAGTGCGCTGGAAGCCTGGCTGCACAGCCGCGGCTGGAACGTGCCGCTGATCGTGCCGCTGATGATGATCGGCGGTGCCTTCCTGTGCTTCGAAGGCGTGGAGAAGCTGGCGCACCGCTTCCTGCATTCCTCCGACGACGATGCCGAGCGCCAGGCCGAACGCCGCAAGGCGCTGGCTGACGCGCAGGTGGACATGGTCGCGTGGGAGAAGGACAAGGTGAAGGGCGCGATCCGCACCGACTTCATCCTTTCGGCCGAGATCATCGTGCTCACCCTGGGCGTGGTCGCCACTGCGTCGTTCACCAACCAGATCCTCACGCTGAGCGTGGTCGCACTGGCGATGACCGTGTTCGTCTATGGGCTGGTGGCGGGCATCGTCAAGCTCGATGACGTTGGGCTGTACCTGTCGCGCAAGGGCGGTGCCATTGCCGCCTTCGGTCGCGGGCTGGTGGCGTCGGCGCCGTGGCTGATGAAGTTCCTGTCGGTGGCCGGCACCATCGCCATGTTCCTGGTCGGCGGCGGCATCCTGGTGCACAACGTGCCGGCCCTGCACCACGCGGTGCAGGCGCTGGGCGGCGAAGGGCAGTGGGGCTGGCTGGTGAGCGCGGTGGGCAACATGGTGGTCGGCATCATCGCCGGCGCCATCGTGCTGGCAGCGGTGACCGGGTTCCAGAAGCTGCGCGGGAAGTGATCTGTAGAGCCGAGCCCACGCTCGGCTGCTCTACGGCGCTGCGCGCCGCCGCCCGAGCATGGGCTCGGGCGCTACAGCGTCTGCACGCTGGATCATCAGCCCGCCTGCACGCGGTTCTTGCCCTGCCGCTTGGCCGCATACAGCGCGTCATCGGCGCGCCGCAGCAGGGTTTCGGTATCGTCACCGGGCTGCCACTGCGCCAGCCCGGCGCTGAAATGCACCGGCACGCGCTGCTCCTGCACGGTCAGCACGCGATGGGCCAGCGAGCGCTGCAGGCGCTGCACGGTGGCCATGCTGTCGGCGCCCTGGGTTTCCGGCAGCACCAGCACGAACTCGTCGCCGCCCAGCCGCGCGATGCCGTCGGTGGCGCGCAGCAGCAGCTTGCACACGGACACCAGGTGCTGCAGCAGCGCATCGCCACCCGCGTGCCCGTGCGCGTCGTTGGTCTGGTGGAAATCATCCAGGTCGATCACCGCCACGCCCAGCGGTGAGTTGTTGCGCGCGGCTCGGGCCAGCTCGCGCTCCAGCAGTTCGTCCAGGCCACGGCGGTTCAGCGCCTGGGTCAGCGGATCGATGCGTGCCAGGTCACCGGCGGCGCGCAGTTCCTGCTCCAGCTCGGCAATGCGCTGCTCTGCGCGCTCCACTTCCTGCCGCGCATTGGCCAGGTGATCGCGGGCCTGTGCGGCCTGCTGCTGCACTTTGCCGGTATCGCGCATCACCTCCTGCAGCAGCTGGTTGAGGTCGGCGATGCTGCGCGCCTCGCGCAGCTGCAATGCGTAGCTGCCGATGCGGTCGTGGTATTCGCCCGTGCTGGTCGCCATGCCGTCCATGCGCTCGATGAACTCGCCCATCAGCCCACGCATCGCCGCCTTCGAATCGTCGATGCCCTGGCGCAGCAGACCCTGCTTGTAGATCACTTCGCGCAACTCGGCGCGGGTGCGCTCGACTGCCTCGGCTTCCAACGGACCGTCCAGCAACTGGCGCACCGCCGCGATCTGGCCCTGCAGCCAGCTGCGGTCATCCAGCAGCTCGCTGACGTTCTCCAGCAGCAGCGCGAACAGCTCCAGCAGCAGCGCCTGCTGCTCCTGCCAGCTTTCGGCACGCACGCCGACCTGGTGGCCAAGTTCGCGCACGCCCTGTTCGATGGGTTCCAGTGCCGTGCCCGGCTGCCATTGGCGCAGGCGCAGAGCCAGCGCCTGCGCCTGCTCGCGCAGGTCCGGGTCGTGCTGCAGCAGGGCCACCACCGCACCGCCCAGCAGCAGCCGCAACTGCTCGGACAGGCGCAGGCTTTCCGGCTGCCCGTCCGGCGAATGCTGCTCGATGGTGCGGATGTACTTGTCGATCAGCTGCCGCATCGCGCGCCCATAGCGCGGCCAATCGGCGCTGGCCTGTGCGGACTGCAGGCGGTCGCCCATGTCGCCCAGTTCGCCGGGCAGGGTGGCCATGCCGTTGGCGAACGCCGCCAGCAGCGGTTCCGGCGCATCGGCGCCTGCGAACAGCTGCTGCAGCGCCACGCCACCGCCGCCCTGCAGCACTACGCGGTCACCCCGCCCATCGTCCACCACCGCGCGCACGCGTGCCGGCGGCCCAAGGGCGGTACCGGGGGCAGGGCGGTGGTCGGGCTGGTCCGTCATGGAGCGAATCCTGGGGCTGGCAGGGACTGGTTCCAGCATATCGGCGCGGCCGCCGAGGGCTTGAACGGCTAGGATGGGCGACAGGATGCCGCAGTGGAGGTGCTGATGCGCGTGATGTTGCTGGGGGCGACCGGCCTGGTCGGCGGGCTGACCCTTCCCAGACTGCTGGACGACCCGCGCTGCAGCGCCGTGGTGGCGCCCACCCGCCGCCCGTTGGGCGTAACCCACGGGAAGCTGGAGAACCCGGTGCTGGCCTTCGACGCGTTGCCCACCTCGCCCGAATGGGCGCGCGTAGACGCGGTCATCTGCGCGCTCGGCAGCACCATTGCCCAGGCCGGCAGCCGCGAGGCCTTCCATCGCATCGACCACGACTATCCGCTGGCGTTCGCACGGCTCGCACAGGCACAGGGGGCCAGTACCTATGTGCTGAATTCCGCGGCCGGCGCCAATCCACAGTCGTCGATCTTCTACAGCCGGGTGAAGGGCGAGCTGGAGCGTGACCTGCGCGCGCTGGGCTTCAACTCGTTGACCCTGGTCCGCCCAGGGCTGATCGGGGGTGAGCGCAACGAGGTGCGTCGCGGCGAGCGTTTCGCATTGACGGTACTCGGCGCACTGGGGCCAGTACTGCCACGGGCGTGGCGGATCAATCCGGCCAGCGAAATTGCCAAGGCACTGGTCGAGGCCGCACTCGCCCCGCAACCGGGTGAACACGTGGTGGCATCGAGCGCGCTGGCCGGCTGATGTCGCGTGCGCTGCGTCTGACCCAGCTTCAACAGCTGCTGCGCCGCCATCGGCGGCCGGTGGCCGGGCAGGTGCTGGCCGAAGCGCTGGGCATCAGCCTGCGCACGCTGTATCGCGATATCGAGACCCTGCGCGAGCAAGGCGCCGACCTGCGTGGCGAGGCCGGCGTCGGCTACCAGCTGACGCCGAGCGATACCCTGCCGCCGATGACCCTGCCACCGGCCGAGATCGACGCGCTCGTGCTGGGCCTGCGCTGGGTTGCGGCCCGTACCGAACCCGCGTTGGCCGAAGCCGCACGCGATGCTCTGGCGCGTATCGCCCATGTGTTGCCCGCAGCGCGGCGTGAGGCCTTGCGTGACAGTGGCCTGCGGGTGGGCCCTTCGCGTGCGGCGGCCAAGGTTCCCCCAGCTCGTCTGCAGGCCGTGCGAGAGGCTGTCGGTTCACAGCAGCGCCTGAAGTTCGGCTACGAGGACGCGCACGGCCAGCGCAGCGCGCGCGTCGTCTGGCCGTTCGCGCTGGGCTACTTCGATGAAGTGCCGATGCTGGCGGCCTGGTGCGAGCGCCGCGAGGATTTCCGCCATTTCCGCCTGGATCGCATCCGCCAGGTGCGTGTGCTGGAGGACTGCTACCGCGTGCCGCGCGCCACGCTGCTGCGGCGCTGGCAGAAGGCCCAGGGCATCGCGCCGGACTGGCTGGATCGCTCATAACCACAGCAACAGCCGGGACCCGGGGCGTGTAGAGTCGACTGTTAGTCGACTATCGCGCGCAGCGCGGAGTTTTAGGCAGGTTGAGGGAAGAGCAGTCGACTAACAGTCGACTCTACCGACAGACGACTCTACCGACAGTCGAATATGCTGACAGAATCTGTCAGCAGGCCAGTACCACCATGAACGCTCCCAACAACGGAGCTTCCCCATGTTCACGCCCAGCACCCTGCTGCAGTACGTGCGCGACGTCGCCGCCAGCGCCACCTTCTACAGCGGCATCCTCGGCAAACCGCCGGTCGAGCAGTCTCCTGGCTTCGCCCTGTTCCTGCTAGGCGATGGCGCCGCACTCGGCCTGTGGCAGCGCGACGATGTGCAACCACCGGTGTCCGCGCAGGCCGGCGCCGCCGAACTGGCGATGGTGGTGGCCAACCCCGACGCCGTGCAGCAGATGCACGATGCGTGGCGCGCACTCGGCGTGCAGATCCTGCAGGCCCCGGTGACACTGGAGTTCGGCCATACCTTTGTCGGGGCAGATCCTGATGGCCACCGCCTGCGTGTCTACAGTCGCGCCGAGGGTCTGGTCGCGCGCGATTGATCGCACGAATTCTGTAGAGCCGAGCCCATGCTCGGCCGCTTTTCAGTAGATCCACGCCATGCGTGGATGAAAGCATGAAGCAAGCCGAGCATGGGCTCGGCTCTACAGTGGAGCGGGCACAAAAAAACGCCGGGCAGTGCCCGGCGTTTCTCCAATTCATGTGCCAACCAAGGTTGGCACCACCGATCAGCTGGATCAGCTGGCCAGCGCCAGGTCGTCCATCATCGCGCGCAGGAAGCGGGCGGCCTCACCACCGGTAGCCGCGCGGTGGTCGAAGGTGACCGACAGCGGGATCACCTTGTGCGCTTCCACGCCGCCCATCACCGGGGTCATCTGGTGGCGGGCACGGCCGGCACCGACGATGGCCACGCACGGCGGCACCACGACCGGGGTCGCGTAGCGGCCGGCGAACATGCCGAAGTTGGACAGCGAGATGGTGTAGCCGCTCAGTTCCGAGGCGGCGATCGAACGCGATTCCACCTGCTCGCGCAGGCGATTGACGCCTTCGCGGATGCCGCGTGCATCGAGCATGTCGGCATTGCGCAGGGCCGGCACGAACAGGCCGTCGTCGGTGTCCACGGCGATGCCGATGTCTACCTGCGCGTGCAGGGTGCGGGTCAGTGCTTCACCGTCGAACCAGGCGTTCATGGCCGGCACCTTCTGCGCGGCAACGACAATGGCGCGCACCAGGCGGGCGGTGACGTCGTTGCCCGGCAGCCAGGCGTGGATGTCGGCGTCGTCGTTCAGCGTGGTCGGCACGACCTTGCTGTGCGCATCGGCCATGACGCGGGCCATGTTGCGGCGCACGCCCTTCAGCGGTTCCGGCTGGCCCTTGGCGACCACGCCCGGCGGCTGGGTGCGCATCGGCTTGCCGGCGGCGGACAGCGGGGTGCGGGCTTCGCTCTGCACCGGGGCAGACACCTGCGCCGGGGCCGGCGCGGCATACGCGGCGGCAACCGGTGCCGGAGCAGCGCCGAGCTTGGCGGTGCCGTTGGCGGCAGCCTGCTTGACGTCGGCCATGGTCACGGCGCCATCGGTGCCAGTAGCGGCCACGCGGCTCAGGTCCACGCCCAGCTTGCGCGCCATCGCACGCACGGCTGGCACGGCCTTGACGCCACCGACGGCCAGCGCCTGCTCGGCGTGCACGGCATTGGAGCTCTGCATCGCGCCGACCACGGTACCGGCGTCGTCACGCTCGGCCGCGGCGGGCTTGGCGTCCTCGGCGGCAATCGGAGCGGCCGCAGCCGGCAGCGGCGGCGGGGTCGGTGCGGCAGCCGGCGCGGCCGGTGCAGCGTGGCCATGGCTGTGGCCGGTGTCCTGGCCATCGGCACGCTGCGGCAGGTTCGGGTCCAGTTCGAAGCTGGCCAGCACCGAGCCGGTCGGGATGATGTCGCCGGCAGCGCCGGACAGTTTCAGCACCTTGCCGGAGAACGGCGAGGGCACTTCCACCACGGCCTTGGCGGTCTCCATCGACACCAGCGGCTCGTCCAGCTTGATCACATCGCCTTCCTTGACGAACCACTCGACGATGGTCGCGTCCGGCAGGCCTTCGCCCAGGTCGGGCAGGTTGAAGTTCTTGGTCTGGCTCATTTGCAGTTCTCTTCCAGCAGTTCCAGTTCGCGGGCCGGCAGCCAACCCGTCGCGCCATTGGCGCGCTCGGACCACCACCACCCGCCGTGTTCGTGATGAAGCTTCACCATCTCGCCGCTTTCCACATCCAGCTCGCGGGCGTCGTAGTCGCACAGGGCTTCGGCGCGACCCTCGTCCAGCAGCTGCAACCAGGCGATGGGCGCCCATCCAGCGCGCCCATCGTTGGTGCGTACCCAGGCAAACGCCGGCCATTCCTCGTCACGTACACCTACTTCGACGATCTGGCCGGTGTGGAACCGGAGCGGGTTGGGATACTGGCTGCGGTAAGCCCCCAGAAGGCGGGCCCGCATGTCAGCCGGCCGCCACCGAGCGCTTGGCCGCCGCCACGATCCGCTCAACGCTCGGCAGGTACTTCATTTCCAGGCGGAACAGCGGAATGTGGGTGTCGTAGCCAGTAACGCGCTCGACCGGGGCCAGCAGGTCGTAGATCGATTCCTCGGCCAGGCGCGCGGCGATCTCGGCGCCGAAGCCCGCGGTCTTCGGGGCCTCCTGCACGATCACGCAGCGGCCGGTCTTGGCCACCGATTCGGCGATGGTGGCGAAGTCCAGCGGGCGCAGCGTGGCCACGTCGATGACTTCGGCACTGATGCCTTCGCCGGCCAGCTTGTCGGCCGCTTCCAGGGCTTCCTTCACCTGCGCGCCCCAGGTCACCAGGGTCACGTCGGTGCCGTCGCGCAGCACGAAGCAGACGTCCAGCGGCAACGCTTCGCCGTCGTTGACGACCACTTCCTTGTACTGGCGATAGATGCGCTTGGGCTCCATGTAGATCACCGGATCCGGCTCGCGGATCGCAGCCAGCAGCAGGCCGTAGGCACGCTGCGGCGACGACGGCAGCACCACGCGCAGGCCCGGCACGTTGGTGAAGATCGCCTCGTTGGCTTCGCTGTGGTGTTCCGGCGCGCGGATGCCACCGCCCCACGGCACGCGCAGCACCATCGGGCAGTGCAGGCGGCCACGCGTGCGGTAACGCAGGCGCGCGGCGTGGCAGACGATATGGTCGACCATCGGGTACATGAAGCCATCGAACTGGGCTTCGGCCACCGGCTTCATGCCCTGCGCGGCAAGACCAATCGTCAGGCCGGCGATGGTGGTTTCATCCAGCGGGGTGTCGAGGATGCGGTCCGAGCCGAAGCGCTGCTGCAGGCCGGCGGTGGCGCGGAACACGCCGCCGTTGACGCCCACGTCCTCGCCCAGCACCAGCACCGACGGGTCATGTTCCAGCTCCCAGGCCAGCGCCTGGGTGATGGCTTCGATGAGGGTGATCGGGGTGGTGGTCATGCTGTCATCTCCGCGCGCGACAGCAGCGCTGTCGGCGGCGTTGGTGTGCGCGCCGGGCGCGCCGTTCTTGATCTCATCCATGGCGCTTCTCCAGGGCGATCGCCTGGGCACGCTGGGCCAGCAGGTCCGGCGGCGGATCGGCATACAGGAAGTCGAACATCGCCTCGACCGGCTGCACCGGCGTGTTGAGGTACAGGTTCACTTCCTCGTCCACGCGCGTGCCGCACTCGGCGACCCACGCGGCTTCCTCGTCCTCGCTCCACACGCCGGCGTTGACCAGGTACTTGCGCAGGCGCAGCATCGGCTCGCGCTGCCAGGCATCCTTCACTTCGGCGTCGTCGCGGTAGCGGCGCGCGTCATCGGCGGTGGTGTGGTCGGACAGGCGGTAGGTCATCAGTTCCAGCACGGTGCCGCCGTCGCCGGCCAGCGCACGTTCGCGCGCCTGTTCCATTGCCGCCAGCACCGCGATCAGGTCGTTGCCGTCCACCTGCAGGCAGTGCAGGCCGCCCGCCAGGCCCTTCTGCGCCAGCGTTTCGGCACCGGTCTGGGCCGAGCGCGGCACCGAGATGGCCCAGCCGTTGTTGACGATGCACAGAATCAGCGGCAGCTTGTAGGCGCCGGCCGAGTTCAGTGCCGCGTAGAAGTCGGTCTTGGAGCTGCCGCCGTCGCCGCACACCGCCACGGCGATCTGCGGTTCCTTGTTGAGCTTGAACTTCAGCGCAGCACCTGCCGCATGCAGGCACTGGGTGGAAATCGGCACGCAGAACGGGAAGTCCCTGGCCGCGTTGCCGCCGTAATCGTTGCCGCGTTCGTCGCCGCCCCAGTACATCAGCACGTCGTGCGGGCGCACGCCACGCATGAACATCGCGCCATACTCGCGGTACGAAGGCGCGAACACGTCGTCCTTCTGCATCGCCGCGCCGATACCCACGTGCGCGGCTTCATGGCCCAGGCAGGCGGCATAGGTGCCGAGCTTGCCGGTGCGCTGCAGCGCGATGGATTTGCTGTCGAACGTACGTACGAACAGCATCTGCTTGAACAGCGGTACCAGCACCTTGGGGTCGCGCAGCGACGCGGGCAGGTCGTCACGGACGAGCGTGCCGTCCGTGTCCAGGTACTGCAGGTATTCGATCTTGAATTCAGCGGCAACCGTCATTGCGTACTGCACCTTCGACAGAGAAGTTACAAATGATATGAATCGCCATGTTAAGGAACGCGTACGGAATAGCCTTCCTGCGCCGCAACACGGAGATTCCCCGTTTTACCCCTGCCGGCGGGTGGGGGGCCAATAACAACAACGTATTCAGTCGTTGCTGCAAAGCATCAGAATACGCCTCTGGCTGACCGCCGGTACAACGGCGCGGACGGTTCCACGCGCAGGCCCGGCATCGGCCGATGCTCCACGGCCAGCCGCACGCCCCGGTATGGACCCGGCGGCTGCCAGCGCGGCGGCAACGCGCTACCCTTGCCGCCCCCGATCTGGTCCCGCCCATGTCCGTCGACAACAACCAACGCGATCTCGAAGCCGGCATCCACACCGACCTGCAGGGACGCCTGACCTATGGCGGTTACCTGCGGCTGGACCAGCTGCTCAGCGCGCAGCAGCCGCTGTCCAGCCCGCCGCACCATGACGAGATGCTCTTCATCATCCAGCACCAGACTTCGGAGCTGTGGCTGAAGCTGCTGGGCCACGAACTGCGTGCCGCGATCGGCTTCCTGCAGCGCGATGAAGTCTGGCAGTGCCGCAAGGTGCTGGCGCGCAGCAAGCAGGTGCTGCGCCAGCTGACCGAGCAGTGGTCGGTGCTGGAAACGCTGACCCCGTCCGAATACATGGGCTTCCGCGACGTGCTGGGCCCGTCGTCGGGCTTCCAGTCGCTGCAGTACCGCTACATCGAGTTCCTGCTGGGCAACAAGAACGCGCAGATGCTGCAGGTGTTCGAGCACGACCCGGCCGGGCAGGCGCAGCTGCGCACCGTGCTGGAGGCGCCGAGCCTGTACGAGGAATTCCTGAAGTACCTGGCCCGCTTTGGCCATGCTGTCCCGGCGGTCTACGAGGCCCACGACTGGACCCAGCCGCACGTGGCCGACGACGCATTGCAGCCGGTCTTCGAGCGCATCTACCAGGACACCGACCGCTACTGGCGCGAGTACGCGCTGTGCGAGGACCTGGTGGACCTGGAGACGGCCTTCCAGCTGTGGCGATTCCGACACATGCGCACCGTGATGCGGGTGATCGGCTTCAAGCGCGGCACCGGCGGTTCGTCCGGCGTGGGCTTCCTGGCCAAGGCGCTGGAACTGACCTTCTTCCCCGAGCTGTTCCAGGTGCGCACCAGCCTGCAGGCCGTGCCCCCGGCAGCGCTGGGCTGATCCCCATTCAGCTTGGTTCCCGGCCCGCGGCTGGATCGTTTCAGATGCAAGTTCAGGGAGCAGGCTGCCACCTGCCTCAAACGGCGTGTATTTGACGTGAACGCCAGAAGTCGGTGATCCTCGCGCGTTGCTCCAACTGCACAGCGGACGTGCTCGTCATCCACCGAACCAGGAAATCCGCATGAGCGTAAACGCCACTGCGAACACCCCAGAGCCGGCACTGCCGGACTTCAAGACCACGCTGGGCCACCCGCGCCCGTTGTGGATGCTGTTCATGACCGAGTTCTGGGAACGCTTTGCGTTCTACGGCATCCGCTGGGCGTTGGTGCTCTACATCGTTGCCCAGTTCTACAACGGCAGCGCTGCCGGTGAAGGCGACGCCAGCCGCATCTATGGCGCCTACCTGGCCCTGGTGTACGCCGCGGCCATCTTTGGCGGCTACGTGGCCGACCGGGTACTGGGCTACCAGCGCTCGATCCTGACCGGCGCGATCATCATGGCCGCCGGCCTGTTCATGATCTCGCTGCCGCAGGAGCACATCTTCAAGCTCGGCCTGGCCACCATCATCGTCGGCAACGGCCTGTTCAAGCCCAACATCTCGACCATGGTCGGCAAGCTGTACGGCCTGAAGGACGAGCGCCGCGATTCGGGCTTCACCATCTTCTACATGGGCATCAACATCGGCGCGATGATCGCCCCGGTGCTGACCGAGTACCTGGCCCGCAAGGTGTTCGGTACCGATGCGATGCCGTCCTACAAGGTCGTGTTCATCGCCTCGGGCGTGGGCATGCTGATCTCGCTGGTGTGGTTCTACATCGGTCGTGCCGGCCTGAAGGGCATCGGTGCACCGCCGGCCGGCGCGGAAGGCTTCGGCCGCATCATCATGGTGCTGGCCGGTGCCGTGGTCGCCATCCCGGTGGCCTACTTCCTGCTGGCTACCGGCGCCACCGCGCTGGCCTGGATCCTGGGCGCGATGTTCACCGCGCTGGCCATCCTGCTGCTGGTCGAGGGCGTCCGCGAGGGCAAGGTGCAGCGCGACCGCGTGATCGCGATGCTGATCATCTTCGCCTTCAACGTGATGTTCTGGATGTTCTTCGAACAGGCCGGCAGCTCGTTCACCTTCCTGGCCGAGAACATCGTCAACCGCCAGTTCGGCAGCTGGACCTTCCCGACCGCGTGGTTCCAGTCGGTCAACTCGGTGGCGATCATCACCCTGGCACCGGTCATCGCCTGGATCTGGGTGGCGATGGGCCGCGCCAATCCGTCCATCCCGCGCAAGTTCGGCCTGGGCCTGCTGTTCAACGGCGCCGCCTTCGCGCTGCTGATGTTCGCCCTGTCGCAGATGGTGGTGGACGGCAAGATCCCGTTCTGGACCCTGTTCATGGTCTACGTCATCCAGTCCGTGGGTGAGCTGTGCCTGTCGCCGATCGGCCTGTCGATGGTGACCAAGCTGGCCCCGGTGCGCCTGGTCGGCTTCGGCATGGGTGGCTGGTTCCTGTCCACCGGCATCGGCAACAACCTGTCGGGCATCTTCGCTGGCGTGGTCAGTGGTGAAGGCGGCATGACGGTCGAGTCGGCCCTGAAGGGGTATACCTTCGGGTTCTGGGCCCTGATCGGCTCCGGCGTGGTGCTGTTCCTGATCGCCCCGCTGATCAACAAGCTGATGCACGGCGTCAAGTAATGAAGCGAGGGTAGAAAGCATGCGCAGCAAGCTCGGTGGTGCAATGGTGGTGGTCTGTGCGGCGCTGATCGGCGCCTGTTCCCAACCGCAACCGCCTGCCACCGCCGAGCCCACGCAGCCGCTGGACACCCGACCCACCGAGCCACCGGTCGCTGACCCCAGCGAACCGGTGGCCTCGGGCAACACCCCGGTGGCGGCAGACATCGCCGCCATCGCTGGGCTCGGCGCGCAGTTCGACCCGGCCCGCAACCCCGCCGACGACCTGGCCACCGCCAAGGTGGAAGCCCAGCGCGGCAAGAAGCGCATCCTGCTGGAGGTCGGCAACGCCGCCTGCGAACGCTGCCGGGCGCTGGACGATGTGGTGGAAGGCAGCGGCGACCTGCGTCGCTTCCGCGATGCCCACTACGTGTGGGTGAAGGTCAACGCCAGCGACGAACAGCCCAACACCGCCTTCTTCGCCCAGTTCCCGGTGATGGAGCGCGACTACCCGCACCTGCTGGTACTGGACGCCGATGGCAGCCTGCTGGTCTCGCAGGCCACTGCTGAGCTGCGCAAGGGCGAAGCCTTCCAGCCTGCGCGGGTGAGCGCGTTCCTCAAGCAGTGGGCACCCGACAAACCGGAATAGGGGAGTGCCGGCCGCTGGCCGTCATGCTCTGGTGGATGCCGACCGCGGCCGCCTACCCCGGTGGGTGCCGACCGTTGGTCGGCACAGAAGTGCATCCACGCATGGCGTGGCTCTACTGTGGTTGCGGTCACACTCTCTGAATCGGCATCTCAACTTCGCAACGCGCTCGCCGTTACCGGCAAGGACCTCAGTCGACGCCCCGTCGACGCAACCTACCGGAACGCCCATGCACAGCGACCACGCCGAACGATTGCCCGAACCTGCCAGCCACCTGGCCGAGGGTGGGGCAGGCGAGGGCGTGACTTTGCCGGCGCAGGAAACCCTGTTGGACGACGCCGGCACCGGCGAGGAAACCGTCGAACTGGCCCCGCCGCGCCATCGCCTGCCGCAGATCGCGCTGCCCGATAACGTGGTGCTGAAGGGTGCGGTGCAGAAACTGGTCGAGCAGAAGGCGCGCCTTGATGCGCTGGCCGCCGAAGGCCAGCTGGCCGGGCTGCTGCCGCCGGAATGGCAGGGCCATGGCGCGCGCGCGATCGAGCTGTCCACCTTCATCCAGGGCGTGCTGCCGTTCCTGCAGACCGGGGAGCGTGGCGAAACCGCGCCTGCCCGTCTGCCGGTGCGGCACGTGCTGGGGGATGACAGCCGGTGGGGCCTGGAGGATGTCACCGAGCCGAAGTCGTTGGCGTGGTACCTGGCCAGTGACGAGCGCGCCACGGCGGGCAGCAAGGACGTGGCGGAGGCGTACCTGGTGGGTGCGCTGGGCCTGGCGTGGATGCAGGAAGGGCGCAGCCGCCCGGGCTTCCTGCGTGCGATGGGCCAGGACAGCCTGGCGGCGCGGGTGACCATGCTGGGTTATCCGCCCGCCAACGAACTGGCGCTGTACAACGTCACCGCGCAGGGCCAGCCGCAGATCTGGTGCGTGCACGGCCGCCGCCGCATGCGCCCGCTGGTGGCGCCGTGGCTGAGCGTGCCGCTGCTGACCGCTTACGGCGTGCCGGCCCCGGTGGCGTGGCCGTCCAGCTTCCCACCGGTGGAGGCCGTGGCCGAAGTGCTGGCGACCGCCCGCCTGGGGCGCGCGCTGCCGGAAGTGGATCTGGGCAAGGTGGTGGCGAAGATCGCCGAGGATGCCGCGTCCGACGCCTGGCAACCGGTCAGCCTGCTGCAGCTCAATACCTGGTCACCGCGCTGGCATTTCTTCCTGGGCACCTTCGTCGGCCTGCCGTCGCTGCTGCTGGTGGCTGCGGCGCTGGCGCTGCCCGGCGCGGTCGAGGCGGCCACGGTTGCCGCCTCGCTGGGCTTCGCCGGCGGCGCCATCGCAGCACTGGCCGTGCCGTGGATCCACGCAAGGCGCAAGCACCTGAGCTGAAAAAAGGGGACGGAGGGGATTAGGTCGTTTCAGGCACACCTGTGCTCATTACGACTTAATCCCCTCCGTCCCCTTTTCGTTCAGACCCCTTCGCCCATCCGCTCCAGGCCTTCGCCGGCCAGGCGCAGGATCAGCTTTTCCAGCAGTTGTTCTTCCTCGTCGCTCAGGACCGACATCAGCTTGCGGGTGATCTCGATCACCATCGGCGCGATGGTCTCGTACACCTCGAAGCCGGCGGCCGACAGCGCCAGTACCGAGCGGCGGCGGTCGTCGCCATGCGTCTCGCGCTTGATGAAGCCGCGCTCCAGCAGGCGGGCCACGGCGCGGCTGACCGCCACCTTGTCCATCGCCGTGCGGTCGGAGACCTCGCTGGCCGAGGAGCCCGGGTACAGCGCCAGGATGGTGATCACCCGCCACTCAGGGATCGCCAGACCGTAACGATCGCCGTATAGCTTGGCGATGTTGCCGCTGACCCGGTTGGACAGCACGCTCAGCCGGTACGGCAGGAACTGTTCCAGGTCGAGCAGGACGTGCGAGGCACGCAGGCGGGTCGAGGCGGGATCGGGGCTCATGTTGCGGTGCACCTTGCTGGTGGTTTCAAGTGTAACTATAAGGGGTGGGTCCAGACCCTGCATTCTCGCCGGGTCCCTACCTGCCCGCACCTGGTTTGTACCGATGCGGTACCGATTCGGAGCCACGCCATGAATACCGCAGTCCCGACCGCCTCGCATCCCAACCCCGGCATGCAGGTCACCACCTTCGAGAACCCGATGGGCATCGACGGCTTCGAGTTCGTCGAATTCGCCGCCCCGGCCGGCCGCGGCCAGGAGCTGCACGAGTACTTCCGGAAGATGGGCTTCAGCGCGGTGCTCAAGCACAAGCAGCGTCCGATTACCGTCTATCGCCAGGGCGACGTCAACTTCCTGGTCAATGAAGACCCCGATTCGTTCGCCGCCGACTTCGCCGAAAAGCATGGTCCGTGCGCCTGCGGCTTCGCCATCCGCTTCAAGAAACCGGGCCAGGAGGTCTACCAGACCGCGCTGGGCAACGGCGCCGAAGCCATCGCCTTCAAGCCGGACAGCAAGGCGGTCAGCGCCCCGGTCATCAAGGGGATCGGCGACTGCATGCTGTACCTGGTCGATCGCTACGGCGCGGCCGGTAGCATCTACGACGGCGACTACGAGCCGATCGCCGGTGCCGACCTGCACCCGGTGGGCTTCGGCCTGACCTTCATCGACCACCTGACCCACAACCTGTACTTCGGCAACATGCAGCAGTGGTCGGACTACTACGAGCGCCTGTTCAACTTCCGCGAGATCCGCTACTTCGACATCAAGGGCCTGAAGACCGGCCTGGTGTCCAAGGCGATGACCGCGCCGGACGGCATCGTGCGCATCCCGCTGAACGAATCGTCCGACCCGAAGAGCCAGATCAACGAGTACCTGGACGCGTACAAGGGCGAGGGCATCCAGCACATCGCCTGCTTCACCGAGAACATCTACGACACGGTCGAAGCGATGCGCGCGCAGGGCGTGGACTTCCTCGACACGCCGGAGACCTACTTCGACGTGATCGACCAGCGCGTGCCGAACCACGGTGAAGACGTGCCGCGCCTGGCCAGGAACAAGATCCTGATCGATGCCGATCCGGAAACCCACCAGCGCAAGCTGCTGCAGATCTTCACCCAGAACTGCATCGGCCCGATCTTCTTCGAGATCATCCAGCGCAAGGGCAACGAGGGCTTCGGCGAAGGCAACTTCACCGCGCTGTTCGAGAGCATCGAGCGCGACCAGATCCGCCGCGGCGTGCTGTAAGGTCCTGGGCAGCGCCGGGTCACGCCCGGCGCCTGCTTGCCTGTAGAGCCGAGCCATGCTCGGCTGCTTTCCGTTCCGGTCTTGCCGTTTTTCAGGAGCCCCCATGTCCCCCGCCATCACCGCCCGCGGCTACCAGTCCGGCTTCGGCAACGAATTCGCCACCGAGGCCGTCGCCGGCGCGCTGCCGGTCGGGCAGAACTCGCCGCAGAAGGTGGCCCACGGCCTGTACGCCGAACAGTTGACCGGCACCGCGTTCACCGCGCCGCGCGGCAGCAATCGCCGCAGCTGGCTGTACCGGATCCGTCCGGCGGTGACCCATGGCGAGTTCACCCCGTTCGCGCAGTCGCAGCTGCAATGTGATTTCGGCGCACAGCCGGCCTCGCCGAACCAGCTGCGCTGGAGTCCGCTGCCGCTGCCGGAGCTGCCGACCGACTTCGTCGAAGGCCTGTACACGATGGGGGGCAACGGTTCGCCCGATGCGCATGCTGGCGTGGGCATCCACCTCTACGCTGCCAACCGCGACATGGTCGGCCGCTACTTCTACGATGCCGACGGTGAGCTGCTGATCGTGCCGCAGCTGGGCGCGCTGCGCCTGCTGACCGAGCTGGGCGTGATCGAGATCGAGCCGCAGCAGATCGCGGTGATCCCGCGCGGCGTGCGGTTCCGCGTTGAACTGCCCGATGGCCCGAGCCGCGGCTACATCTGCGAGAACTACGGTGCGCTGCTGAAGCTGCCCGACCTTGGCCCGATCGGTTCCAACGGCCTGGCCAATCCGCGCGACTTCGAAACCCCGCACGCGGCGTTCGAGGATGTCGATGGCGATTTCGAGCTGATCGCCAAATTCGAGGGCCGCCTGTGGCGTGCGCCGATCGACCATTCGCCGCTGGACGTGGTGGCCTGGCACGGCAACTACGCGCCGTACCGCTACGACCTGCGCCGCTTCAACACCATTGGCTCGATCAGCTACGACCACCCGGATCCGTCGATCTTCCTGGTGCTGCATTCGCCCAGCGACACGCCGGGAACCAGCAACATGGATTTTGCGATCTTCCCGCCGCGCTGGCTGGTGGCGCAGAACACGTTCCGCCCGCCGTGGTTCCACCGCAACATCGCCAGCGAATTCATGGGCCTGGTGCACGGTGCCTACGATGCCAAGGCCGAAGGCTTCGTGCCGGGCGGCGCATCGCTGCACAACTGCATGAGCGGCCACGGCCCGGACGCACCGACCTTCGACAAGGCGTCCAATGCCGATCTGTCCAAGGCGGACGTGATCAAGGACACGATGGCCTTCATGTTCGAGACCCGCGCGGTGATCCGCCCGACCGCACAGGCCCTGGCCGCCGGCCACCGTCAGGGCGACTACCAGCAGTGCTGGAACGGCCTGCGCAACAACTTCCGCTGACCCGAAAAAGGGGACGGAGGGGATTAAGCCGCAATCAGCACACGTGTGCTTGAAACGACTTAATCCCCTCCGTCCCCTTTTTCTTCAGGCCACCTCGGCGAACGCGTCGCAGTGCTCCAACGGCAGCGCTTCCAGCAGGCGTTGGCGTACGCGCTGGCAGTAGCCTTCCGAGGTCAGCCCGGGCAGCGTCCGCATCGCAGACTGAAGTACCTGCAGGACATCGCTCTCGGCCCGGGCCTGTTGCAGTTCGCGGAACAGGGCCACTGCCTGTGGGTGGCGCTGCATCTCCAGGATCCCCAGCACGTAGATGCGCGCGGCCACCAGTGAGCGGCGGCGTTCGCTGCCGGTTGCGGGTGCAGCCGCGGCTGCGGGTGGTGGCGGGGCGGCTGTGGCGGCGGTCCCGGTGCTCAGGTAACCGGCCTGCACCAGCTGGATGACCATGGCCGCCGCGTCCTGGCCGATCAGGCCGGTGAGGTCGGCCAGGGTGCGCTGGCCGTCGCACAGGATCAACAACCGGCGCTGGCGCATGTCCAGCGGCGCGCGATGGGCTTGCAGCGCGGTTCGGGCGAGTTCGGTCTTGCGCGGTTGCATGGAAGGGACAGCCAGGTCGGTGCACGCCGAGCCTGAACGAGGGCGATGAAACCGCGATGACAATGCAGCCTCTGCACGCGCGCTGCGCTAGCGTGCAGCTACCTTCGTGCCAGGGAACCGCACCGATGAAGCACCTCCCGATTGCTGGTCTGTTGCTCCTTTCGCTCGCCGCCTGCAGTGGCGGCCCCGACAAGCAGGGCGCCGCCGGCAGCGGCAGCGACACCCCGGCGGAAACCGCCTCGGCGACCGGTCCGGCCCAGTCGACGGATCCTGATCTGGCGGCCCGCCCGGCGAACGACCTCCGCAAGGACAGCCCGGCGCGCCTGGATGGCTTCGGCGGCGTCACGCTGGGCGCAGGCATCGCCGAGGTCCGCAGCGGCTTCGGCACGCCGCTGCAGGGACTGGGCACCGACGCCAGTGGCAAGCCCTTGCCCGCCGACGACGGCAACGACGGCTGCTACTTCCTGCGCCCGCAGGATGCCGAGGACCCGCGGCTGATGATCGAAGGCCGCAAGCTGGTGCGCTACGACGTGCGCAGCGCCGCCATCACTGCACCGGGCGGCGGCAAGGTCGGCATGACCCTGGGCGAGCTGCAGGTGCTGTATCCCGAGCGCGCTGACGTCGGTCCCGACAAGTACGACGAGAAGGCCCAGCACCTGCGCGTGCGGCCGGCGCAGGAGGGCGGGGCAGTGATCGACTTCGCGCTCGGTGCCGATGGCCGGGTGGGGGCCTGGCGGGTCGGGCAGACCCCGCAGGTCGACTATGCGGAAGGCTGTGGCTGATCCTTGATCCACCGCCCAGCCATGCGCTCGGGCCACGCGTAGAATCGCGCCACCACTGCTGGGGGAGTGCTCGATGATCGCCATTGCCATTGCCTGGTTCCTGCTTGGCCTGCTGCTGCTGGCCCTGGGCGGGGACTCCATCGTCAAGGCCGTGTCCGGCCTGGCCCAGCGTTTCGGGGCCAGCCCGTTCACCGCCGGATTGCTGCTGCTCGGGGTGGCCACCTCGTTGCCGGAACTGGCGGTCAACGCACGCGCGCTGGCGGTGGGCCAGCCAGAGCTGGCGCTGGGCAATGCGGTCGGCAGCAGCATCGTCAATCTGGGCCTGACCCTGGCCGTGGCCGCCATCGCCGCGCCCCTGTTGCTGCGCGCGCGCCTGCAGGCGGTGCTGTGGTGGTCGCTGCTGGCGGCCGCCGTGCTGCTGATCCTGTTCGGCCTGGATGGTCACCTGGTGCGCTGGGAAGGCGGCGTGCTGGTGGCGGGCTTCATCGTCATGCAGGTGCTGCTGCTGCGCCGCGGCCGCGTCGAGAGCGCCGAGGTGCAGGCAGCCATCGCCGAATCCGCGCTGAGCCGCACCAGCCTTCCGTTGAACGTGCTGCGCGTGCTGATCGCCGCACTGACCCTGTACTGGGGCGCGCGCCTGGTGGTGGGTGCTGCGGCCGACTTCGGTGCCGCACTGGGCTGGACGCCGTTGCTGGTCGGCCTGTTGCCGGTGGCGATCGGCACCGCACTGCCGGAGGTGGCCACTGCCATTGCCGCCTCGCGTCGCGGGCATGGCGACATGGTGCTCGGCCACGTACTGGGTTCCAGCGTGGTCAACCTGCTGCTGGTGATCGGCGCGATGGCGGTGTTGCAGCCGTTGGCGTTGCCGGCCTCGTTCGTGCGCCTGGAACTGCCGGCGCTGTTGGCGTTCGCGCTGGTGCTGTATCCGATGCTGCGCGGCGACCTGAAGATCAGTCGTGGCGAAGGCGGGATCCTGCTGGTCGCGTTCGTAGGCTGGTTCGTGCTGGAGCTGCTGCTGGTCGGCGCACCGGCGCTGTAGAGCCGAGCCCATGCTCGGCCGCTGTTCGTGCCGACCAGCGGTCGGCACCTACCGGGCGTCACATTGCCGGCCAGCGGCCGGCACTACCGCTTCTGCGTGGTTTCTTCTTCCCGCACCGGTTCCGGCGGCGGCAGCTGCTCCTCGGCGGCCGGCTCGTTGCCCGGCAGGCTGGGGCGGGTTTCCATCAGCAGCGACAACGCCGCCTTGGCCATCATGTGCGCGCTGATCGGTGCGGTGATGAACAGGAACACGGTGATCAGCAGCTCGCGTGGCTGCGGGTCCTGGCCGAGGAAGATGTGGTAGCAGACCGAGCACACCAGCACGCACCCCACGCCCAGCGTGCTGGCCTTGGTCGGTGCGTGCAGGCGCTTGAAGAAGGTGGACAGCTTCACCAGGCCCAGTGCGCCGACCAGGATGAAGAAGCAGCCGAACAGCAGCAGGATCGACAGGCCGATCTGGATCGCGGTGATCATTCGACGATGTCCCGGCGCAGCACGAACTTGCTCAGCACCACGGTGCTGCCGAAGCCGAGCATGGCGATGATCAGCGCCGCCTCGAAGTAGATCGGCGAGTTGAGGTACATGCCGAACAGCATCAGCTCGGCGATCGCGGTCACCGACAGCGTGTCCAGCGCGAGGATGCGGTCGGGCACGGTCGGCCCGCGCAGCAGGCGCCAGGTGGCCAGCAGCATCGCCAGGCCGACCACGTGCATGCACACCACCAGGGTGGTCTGGATGACTTCAAAACCGGTCATGGGAAGATCTCCATCAACGGCGCCTCGTAGCGGCGCTTGATCGTATCGATCAGGTCCTGTGGGTCCTCCAGGTGCAGCACGTGCACCAGCAGGAACTTGCGGTCGTCGCTGAGCGCGGCCGAGACCGTGCCCGGGGTCAGCGTGATCATGCTGGTCAGCGCGGCGATGCCGTGGATGTTGGCGATGTCCAGCGGCAGCCAGATGAAACCGGGGTGGATGTTCTTCTCCGGCCCCAGTACCTGCAGGGCGACACGGATGTTGGACATCAGGATGTCCCACAGGGTCACGCACAGCAGTTTCGGCAACGGGCGCAGGGTGCCGATGCGGGCGAACTCGCGATCCAGGCGCGCGGCGAACAGCGGCACCACCACGCCCAGCACCAGCCCCAGCACGATCTGGCCGAGGGTGAAGCTGTCGGACATCAGCAGCCAGAATGCCACCACCATGATGCTGAGCATCGGCGACGGAATCAGGCGACGGAACAGGGAGCGCTGGGCGGTCATGGCTGGCGGATCTCCGGTGCAGTCGCACGCAGCTGCTGCACGTACTCGCTGGGGTGCAGCAGCTGCGCGGCGGTGGCGTCGGTGTAGCGCATCAGCGGTGCTGCGGCCAGGGTCATGCCGATGCCGTAGGCCAGCAGGATGCAGGCCGCGTACAGCTCGACCCGGCGCAGCCGCGCCTTGCGTGGTACCGGCGCTTGCGGATCGACCGGCGGCACGCGCCAGAACAGGCGGATGCCCCCCCGGGTCAGGCCCATGATCACCAGCAGGCTGCTGACCAGAACGGCGGTCCAGACCGGGCCGGTGTACTGCGCCGGCATGCCGGCCAGCAGCGCAGCCTTGGCCAGGAAGCCGGACAGCGGCGGCAGGCCGGCCACCGACACCGCGCCGATCAGGAACAACACGGCGGGCGTCTCCTTGCCCGGCATCGGCGCGACCACTTCCTTGCGGTCGCTGGCGCTACCGCGACGGCGGCGGATCAGATCGGCGACCAGGAACAGCGCGGCAGCGACGAAGCTGCTGTGTGGCAGGTAGTACAGGCCAGCCGAGAGCACCTGGGGCGTGCCCACCGAGAAGGCGATGAACAGCGTGGCCGCCGACACGATCACCAGGTAGGAGATCAGTACGCGCAGGCGGGTCGCGGCCAGCGCGCCGAGGCCGCCCAGCACCAGCGTTGCGACGCCGGCCCACAGCAGCCAGTCGCGGCCATAGCCGGCCATCGCGCCGGCATCGTCGCCGAACCACAGCATCTGGATGCGCAGCACCGAGTACAGGCCGACCTTGGTCATGATCGCGAACAGCGCCGCCACCGCCGCCGGTGCGCGCGAATAGGCTTCCGGCAGCCACAGGTACAGCGGCATCAGCGCGGCCTTGGCGCAGAACACCAGCAGCAACAGGCCCATCGTCGCCTTCACCAGGGTCAGCTGTGCCGGCGGTACCTCGGCGATGCGCTGCGACAGCTCGGCCATGTTCAATGAGCCCAGCGAGGCATACAGCAGGCCCAGCGCGACCAGGAACAGGGTCGAGGCGGTGACGTTGAACACCACGTAGTGCAGGCCGATGCGCATGCGCAGGCCGCGGCCGCCACTGAGCAGCAGGCCGTAGGAGGCGATCAGCATCACCTCGAAGAACACGAACAGGTTGAAGATGTCGCCGGTCAGGAACGCGCCGTTGAGGCCGACCAGCTGGAACTGGAACAGCGCATGGAAGTGCGGCGCGCGGCGGTCCCAGCCCGAGCAGGCGTGCAGCAGGCAGGGAATGGCCAGCAGCAGGGTGGTCAGCAGCATCCACGCCGACAGCCGGTCGGCCACCAGCGCGATGCCCAGCCGCGACGGCCAGTCGCCCAGCAGGTAGACGTTGATTTCACCACTGGCCGTGGTGGCAAACAGCAGGCCGACCGCCAGCGCCAGCGCCGACAGCGCGGTCCAGGCCACCGCGCGCTGCACCCGGGGGCCATAGCGGCGGTGTTCGACGAACAGCGACAGTGCAGCACCCAGCAGCGGAATCAGGATCGGCAGGATCACCAGATGATTCATGCGCGGTCCTCGTCCTGGCGCGGCGGCACGCGCTCATCCTGCAGGTCGTCATCCGGTTCGTGAGCGTCCACGTGGTCGCTGTGGTTGTCGCTGCGGCTGCGCATGGCCAGCACAATGCTCACCGCGGTCATCGCAAAGGCGATCACGATCGCGGTCAGCACCAGCGCCTGTGGCAGCGGGTCGGTGTAGTTGCCCAGGTGGCTGTCCACGCCTTCCTGCAGCACCGGCGCCTTGCCCAGCACCACGCGGCCGCCGGCGAAGATCAGCAGGTTGGTGGCGTAGGACAGGAAGGTCATGCCGAGGATCACATCGAAGCTGCGCGCACGCAGCAGCAGGTAGATGCCGATGGCGGTCAGCACGCCGATCGCGGTAGCCAGGGCCAGTTCCATCAGTGCATCTCCCCGGTGCGGGCCGAACGGCGTTGCAGGTCGATCTCACCCTTGCGGGCGGTGCGGGTACGCGACGGCTTGATCGTGCCCATCATCGACAGCATCAGCATGGCGCCGCCGAACACCACCAGGTAGACGCCGATGTCGAAACCGATCGCGCTGGCCAGCGGCACGTCGCCGATCAGCGGCAGGTGCAGGTCCAGGTGCCCGCTGGTCAGGAACGGTACGCCGAACAGCATCGAGGCGCTGCCGCTGAGCAGGGCGATCAGCAGGCCCATGCCGATGCAGCGGATGTAGTCGAAGCCGAAGCGCGATTCCACCGACGCGGTGCCCTGGATCACGTACTGGATCAGCAGCGGTACCGCCAGCACCAGGCCGGCGATGAAGCCGCCACCCGGTGCGTTGTGCCCGCGCAGGAACAGGAAGATCGACACGGTCAGGGTCAGCGGGAACATGATCTGCGCCAGGTCGGCCGGCACCGGCAGCTTGATCGGCGGGCCGGGCATGATCTGCTCCGGCGCCATCCGCGTGCGCCGCAGCAGGGCGTGCACCACCAGCGCGGCGATGCCGAACACGGTGA
>NZ_LEKR01000040.1:0-43301 GCF_001580555.1 Stenotrophomonas sp. DDT-1 | reverse complement strand
CCCCCATCGGCATGTCCAACAGATCGCGGGGTCTGTCAAAGGCGGGGTGGGTCCGGTTGCGGGGGCGTGAGCCGCATGGATGCGGCGACCGAGCCTACATGGACGTATTCACGGCGCCCCCCGCAACCGGACCCACCCCGCCATCTCCCAGGAAACCCGTTCTTGCTGTTGCCGTTGCAGTTGACGTTGCTTCAGACGGGTGCAGGGCGCAGCCCTGCCGATACCCCTCCCCCCGGCCGGGCTGGCAGAATAGGCGTCTCTGCCGTTATCCGAAGCCGACGATGCGCCTCTCCCAGTTCCACCTGCACACCACCAAGGAAACCCCCAGCGACGCCGAGCTGACCAGCCACCGGCTGATGCTGCGCGCGGGCATGATCCGCAAGCTGGCATCGGGCCTGTACACCTGGTCGCCGCTGGGCCTGCGCGTGCTGCGCAAGGTCGAGCGCATCGTTCGCGAGGAAATGGACCGGGCCGGCGCGGTGGAATTCCAGATCCCGACCATCCAGCCGAAGGAACTGTGGGAGCAGACCGGCCGCTGGCAGAAGTTCGGCCCGCAGCTGCTGAAGATCAAGGACCGCAAGGACCAGGTGTTCTGCTACAGCCCGACCGCCGAAGAAGCCGCCTGCGACTTCGCGCGCAGCGAGCTGTCCAGCTACAAGCAGCTGCCGGTGAACTTCTACCAGATTCAGACCAAGTTCCGCGACGAGATCCGCCCGCGCTTCGGCGTGATGCGCGCGCGCGAGTTCCTGATGAAGGACGCCTATTCGTTCCACCTGCACGATGAGTGCCTGGTGCGCGAGTACGAGAACATGAAGTCGGCCTACAGCCGCATCTTCACCCGCCTCGGCCTGGACTTCCGCATGGTGCAGGCGGACTCCGGCGCGATCGGTGGCGATGCTTCGCAGGAGTTCCACGTGATCGCCGATTCCGGCGAAGACGCCCTGGTGTTCTCCACCGGTTCGGACTACGCGGCCAACATGGAGGCGGCGATCGCTGCCGATCCGGCACCGCGTGCGGCCGCCTCCGAAACAATGCGCAAGGTGGATACCCCCACCCAGAAGACCTGCGAGGACGTCGCGGCCCTGCTCGGCATCGACCTGCAGCGCACGGTGAAGTCGGTGGCACTGATCGCCGGCGAAGGCGAGGCACAGCAGTTCGTGCTGGTGCTGGTGCGTGGCGACCATGAGGTCAACGAGATCAAGCTGGCCAAGGTGGCCGGGCTGGACGAGCAGCGCTTCGCCAGCGAGGCGGAAATCGCCGAGTACCTGGGCAGCGTGCCAGGCTTCCTCGGCCCGGTCGCGCCGGCCAAGGCCATCCGCGTGGTCGCCGATCGCGAAGTGGCGGCAATGGCCGACTTCGTCGTCGGCGCCAACGAGGCCGGTTTCCACCTGGCCGGCGTCAACTGGGGCCGCGACCTGCCGGAACCGGAAGTGGCCGACATCCGCAACGTGCGTGCCGGTGATCGTGCTGTGGACGGCGGTGAACTGAAGATCGCCCGTGGCATCGAAGTCGGCCACGTGTTCCAGCTCGGCCGCAAGTACGCCGAAGCGCTGGATGCCACCGTGCTGGATGAAAACGGCAAGGCGGCAGTGATGGCGATGGGCTGCTACGGCATCGGTATCTCGCGCGTGGTGGCTGCCGCGATCGAACAGAACCATGACGATGCCGGCATCATCTGGCCGGACGCGATGGCGCCGTGGCAGGTCGTGGTGTGCGTGATCAACCCGAAGGGCGATGCCGCCGTGGCCGACGCTGCAGCCAATCTGCTGCAGGAGCTGCGCGACGCCGGCCTGGACGCCGCGCTCGACGATCGCGGCCTGCGCCCGGGCGCGATGTTCGCCGACATGGAACTGATCGGCATCCCGCACCGCGTGGTGGTCAGCGAACGCGGCCTGGCCGCCGGCACCTACGAGTACCGCGCGCGCCGCGCCAGCGAGGCGGAGAGCCTGGACAAGGCCACCCTGCTGCAGCGACTGCAGGGCTGACGTGGAAAGACCGGGGCCTGCCCCGGTCTTTTTTTTCTGCCTGCGGCCTTCCCCAATATTGCAGCGGACATAATCCGGTCAAAATCGCAGCCACGGTGCTGGTATGCCGCCACGGCATGTCCTGCCTGCATTTGTGCTGTGATTAATTCATCTCTATTCTGTCCGCCGACGCCATGGACTGGCTTGTCCCGTCCACACATTAGTTTCCGGAGTAACCGTAAATGAGCATTGACCTGACCGGCCTGTCAGCACGCGAGCTGGGCGCCCTGATCCGTACCGCCAAGAAGCAGCAGACCATCGTCGCCAAGCGCCGGCCGATCACCAAGGTGCGCGCCCAGCTGACCAAGCTGGCCAAGACCGAGGGCTACACCATCGAGGAACTGTTCGGCGACGCCCCGGCCCCGCGCGCGCGCAAGGTGGCCAAGGTCGCCAAGGCACCGTCGAAGACCGCCGGCCGCAAGCTGGGCAAGGTTGCCCCGAAGTACCGCAACCCGGCCAACCCCAAGGAAACCTGGACCGGCCGTGGCAAGCAGCCGCGCTGGATGGCTGAACTGACCGCCAAGGGCAACAAGAAGCCGGAAGATTTCCTGATCAAGAAGGCCTGAGGCCGGATCGGGGAGCAATGAAAAACGCCGGCGAAAGCCGGCGTTTCCTGTTTGTAGAGCCGAGCCCACGCTCGGCTATCCATATGCAAAGCCGAGCATGGGCTCGGCTCTACAGGGTCTTGCGCGCCGGCATCAGCAGGTTGCCGAACAGCAGGCCCGCCACCAGCGCCATCACCACGTTCAGAACGGTGAGGAACACGCTCTGGCCGGCGCCCACGTCCTGCTGCTGGACCAGGGTCAGCACGCCACGCAGGCTGGTGCTGCCGGGCACCATCATGATGATGCCCGGCAGGCGGATGATCGCGCCCGGACGCCCGACCAGGCGACCGAACAGGTTGCCACCGGCGGTCAGCAGCATTGCCGACAGGAAGATACCGGCCGGTGCGCCCCAGGCGTGGCCGCCGAACTTGGAGATCGCATAACCGGCCACCGAGGCGGCAATCACCCACGGATAATCGCGGCGATTGGCCTTGAACAGCATCGCGAAGGCAAACGCGGCGGTCAGCAGCGAGCCCCATTCCACCCACGGCCCCTGCGGCCGCGCGGCCCGGATCACCGGATCCAGGCCGAGCACATCGGCCAGGGTCACCGCGATCATCGCGCCGACGCTGAGCTTCATGATGGTGGTCAGCGCGCCGGCAAAGCGCGCGGTACCCGATACCCAGTGCTGGCTGGCCAGCTCATTGACCGCATTGGTCAGCGACATGCCGGGCAGCAGCACCACCAGCGAGGCGATGATCACCGTATTGAGGTTGAGCGCACCAATGAACGACGCGACCAGGGTGGCGACCATGCCGGCCAGCAGCGCGGCCAGTGCCTCGGCGGCTTCGCGGGTGGCCGGGCGGCGATCGGTGACCATGCCGAGCAGGCCGATCATCAGGCCGATGACACCGGCAGTGGCGATGTCCAGCCACGGCAGCTTCCACATGCCGGCCACGCCCGCCGCGCCGAGGGTGAACGACAGGATGGTGCGCAGCTTGCCGCGCCGGCCCGGATCCTTGTCCAGTTGGCGCAGCGCCGTGTGGCCCTGGGCGATGCTCATCCGCCCGTTGGACACTTCTTCGGCTATGCGGTCGGCAACGCTGAGCTTGTGCAGGTCGTTCTCACCCGGTGCCAGGCGGATCACGCGGGTGATGTCGCTGGAGCCGATCGCCTGGGCCGGGTCGCTGAAGCTGAGGATGATACCGGTGGGATTCGACCACGGTTCACAATCCAGATCGAGCTGGCGGGCCAGGGCAACCACCGCCGTCTCCAGGCGCTGGGCCGTGGTGCCATAGCTGTGCAGGCGTCCGGCGATCTCGGAAACGAAGGCCACGCGCTGTGCGTAGGTGGCCTGGGGCGTGGGGATCGTGTGAGCATCTGCGGACATGCGCCGTAGTATTACCTACGCTGGGGCCCGCCGGAGAAATTCATCCAAGTTCGACGCGAAGCCCGATACAGAACGGTTATGCTGCGACCCGAATGGCCCACGTCACCCCGAACCACGCCCCCCAGCTCGAACAGGATGCCCACGACCCGGGCCTGATCCGCCTGTCCGGCACCTGGACCTTGAAGACCGCGCTGGCCGCGGCCGAAGTCCTGCGCGGCGTTCCCGACGCGCTGACCGGCATCGATGCCACCGGCATCGAGCAGCTCGATTCGGCCGGCGTGCTGCAGGTACTGCGCGTGGCCCATCGTGCCGACCTCCACGAAGACGCACTGCAGTTCCGCGCGGACCACCAGGCGCTCGTATGCACCATCGAGGAAGTGGCCGATGACCGGCCCAAGCCCAAGCGCGACTTCGGTGTGCTGGCCGCGCTGGAACGGCTGGGCGTCAGCGTCCACACCACCGGCCACAATATCAAGGCGCTGTGCAGCTTCCTTGGCGAGAACCTGGTCAAGGCGGCCCGGCTGGTCAAGGAACCGCGCCGCTTCCGGCTGACCGCCACCGTGCATCAGATGGAGCAGGTCGGGCTGGATGCGGTGCCGCTGGTGGCGCTGTTGTCCTACCTGGTGGGTGCGGTGATCGCGTTCCTCGGCTCGACCATCCTGCGCGACTTCGGCGCCGAGATCTACGTGGTCGAGCTGGTCAACATCGCCTTCCTGCGCGAGTTCGCGGTGCTGCTGACCGCGATCGTGCTGGCCGGCCGTACCGCCAGCGCCTTCACCGCGCAGATCGGTGCGATGAAGGCACGCGAGGAGATCGATGCGATGCGTACGCTGGGCCTGGACCCGGTCGACCTGCTGGTGCTGCCACGCTTGCTGGCGCTGCTGGTCACCCTGCCCTTGCTGACCTTCATCGCGATGGTCGCCGGCCTGGCCGGCGGCATCACCGTCGGCGCGTTCGATCTCGACATCCCGCCGCAGATGTACATCGCGCGCATGCACGAGACGATGGAAGTGCGGCATCTGCTGGTGGGCCTGTCGAAGGCGCCGGTATTCGCCCTGGTGATCGGCCTGATCGGCTGCCTGGAAGGGCTGAAGGTGGAAGGCACCGCCCAGTCGGTGGGCGAACGCACCACCTCCAGCGTGGTGCAGACCATCTCGCTGGTGATCATCATCGACGCCTTCGCGGCGTTGTGGTTCATGCACATGGACTGGTGACATGAGCACATCCGCCCTCCCCGAATCCATCGACATGCGCGACGACCAGGGCCACGAACTGGCCATCCGCGTGCGTGGCCTGGTCAACCGCTTCGGCAGCCAGACCGTGCACGAAGACCTGGATCTGGACGTACGCCGTGGCGAGATCCTGGGCGTGGTCGGCGGCTCCGGCACCGGCAAGTCGGTGCTGATGCGCTCGATCCTCGGCCTGCGTGTGCCGGATGCTGGGCAGATCGAAGTCCTCGGCCGCGATGCGCGTGCCGACGACGCCGAGAGCCGCCTGCACATCGAACGCAATACCGGTGTGCTGTTTCAGGACGGTGCCCTGTTCTCGTCGCTGACCGTGGGTGAGAACGTCCAGGTGCCGTTGAAGGAACACCACCGCGAACTGCCCGAGCGCTGGCACTACGAACTGGCGCTGCTGAAAGTGAAACTGGCCGGCCTGCCCGCCGACGCGATCAACAAGCTGCCCTCGCAGCTGTCCGGCGGCATGCGCAAGCGCGCAGGCCTGGCCCGGGCGCTGGCGCTGGATCCGCCGTTGCTGTTCCTGGACGAACCCACCGCCGGCCTCGACCCGATCGGCGCGGCCGCGTTCGACCGCCTGATCAAGACGCTGCAGGAAGCGCTGGGGCTGACCGTGTTCCTGATCACCCACGACCTGGACACCCTGTACGCCATCTGCGACCGCGTGGCCGTGCTGGCCGACCGCAGGGTCGTTGCCAATGCGCCGCTGCCGGACATCGAGAAACTGGATCATCCGTGGATCCAGGAATACTTCCACGGACCCCGCGCGCGCGCCGCGCGTGGCGAACAGATCGAGAGTGCCTGAGCCATGGAAACCAAAGCCAACTACGTGCTGATCGGCGCGTTCACCCTGATCACCGGCCTGGCCCTGCTGGCCTTCGGCCTGTGGGCGGCCAAGTACTCCTCCGACCGCACCTGGCAGGAGTACCGCGTGGTCTTCCGCGAAGCGGTGACCGGCCTGTCGGTGGGCAGCCCGGTGCAGTACAACGGCATCGCGGTGGGCTCGATCACCGAACTGAACCTGGTGCCGGACGACCCGCGCCAGGTGGTCGCGCGCATCCGCCTGAACTCCAACACGCCGGTCAAGACCGATACCCGCGCCAAGCTGGCGATCACCAGCCTGACCGGCCCGTCGATCATCCAGCTCAGCGGCGGCACGCCGCAGTCGCCGGCGCTGACCACGGTCAACAAGGATCCGGCACCGATCATCCCGACCACGCCCTCGGCGCTGCAGAACATCACCGATGTTGCCAACCGCATCGTCGAGCGCATGGACCAGATCCTCAGCGACCGCAACGTAGCCTCGATCAATGCCACGCTGGCCAACCTGGAGACGATCAGCGGAGGCCTGGCCGACCGTGACCAGGGCACGCAGGCGCTGCTGCTCAGCGCGCGCGATGCCGCCCGCAGCCTGGACACCACGCTGAAGACCACCAACGGCACCATCGAGCGCCTGGACAGGAACCTGGTGCAGCAGCTGCCCGGCATCATCGACAAGCTCGACACGACCCTGGCCAAGCTCGATTCGGCCGCCGGCAACGCCGATTCGATCCTTGGCGAGAACCGCGCCGCGATCAACAGCTTTGCCAACGATGGCCTTGGCCAGCTGGGTCCGACGCTGACCGAACTGCGCGGTCTGATCCGCGACCTGCGCCGGGTCAGCGACCGCCTCGAGAACAACCCCGCGCGCTACCTGCTGGGCCGCGACGCACCGAAGGAGTTCGAACCCAAATGAGCCCGACCACCCTTCCGCGCCTGCTGCTGGCCGCTTCGATGGTCACCCTGCTGGGTGGCTGCTCCATCCTCGGCAGCAGCGAGAAAACCGCGGTGACGCTGTACTCGCCGTCCGTGCAGGTCAAGGCGGACCCGGCGTGGCCGCAGGCCAGCTGGCAGCTGGTGCTGGCAAAGCCCAGCGCCGCGCGCATGGTCGACAGCCCGCGCATCAACGTGCGGCCGACGCCCTCGCAGCTGGAGATCTACAAGGGGGCCAGCTGGGCGCAGCCGGCCACCGACATGATCGAGGACACCCTGTTGCGCGGCTTCGAGGATTCCGGCCGCATCCGCGGCGTGGCCCGCAGCACCGCCGGCATCCGTGCCGACTACAAGCTGTCCACCGACGTGCGCCGCTTCGAATCGGATTACCAGGGACAAGCCACGCCGACGGTAGTGATCGAGGTCAACGCCAAGCTGATCCACGTCGCCGACCAGCGCGTGGTGGCCGACCGCACCTTCCGCCAGGCGCAGCCGGTCGGCAGCACCGATGTGCCGGCGGTGACCGCGGCGTTCGAGCGCGGCCTGCAGCAGCTGGCGCAGGATGTGGTGGGCTGGACACTGGTGAGCGGGCAGGCCGACCAACCTAACGTCGCGCGCTGATCGATCAGCGCGGCGCAATCCAGCGGAACGTCAGGTTGATCCGTTCACCCTGCACCCGTGCCATCTTCGGAAGCGCGTGCTGGCAGAACCTCTGCGTCTGCCCCGCCATTACCAGCAGATCGCCATGGCCGAGCAGGAATTCAGCCTTGCGCGCCGGATCGTCGCGTCGGCGCAGCAGGAAACGGCGCGCCGCACCCAGGCTCAGCGACGCGATCACCGGGGCCGGCCCCAGCTCCGGCTCGTCATCGCTGTGCCAGCCCATGTAATCGCCGCCACCGCGATAACGGTTCAGCAGCACGCTGTTGAAGCGACCGTGGCCTTCGGCCTGCAGGCGCTCACGCACGGCCTGCAACACAGGCGGCCAGGGGCGCGGCACGAACTCGGCACCGGAATAGCGATAGCGGGCCTGCGGGTCGCCGATCCAGCAGCTCAGCCGCGGCGAATCCACCCAGTTGCCGAGCAAACGGATGCGGTGGACCTCCCACGGTACGTCGGCCAGCAGCGCTCCCAAGAGCCGGTCGGCGTCGGCAGCGGCCAGCCAGCCCGGCAGGTGCTGGACGTCGGCGTCGGGCAGGTCGTGGGGGAACAGCATGCAGCCGCCGGACTGGAAGGGGACAGAGGGGAGCATGCCTGATTTGCCCCGTTCAGGCGCACGCGGGAGAATGGCCCAATGCCCCTGCCACACCAATCCATGCTCCTGATGCCCCGCTGTACACTTCTGCGCCGCCGCTACGGGAGCCTGCCATGAATCCGGCACGCTACCTCGAAGCCGCACGGCGATCGGTACAACGCCATGGCGGCGGCATGGCAGGGCTGGGATTGGTGCTGTTGCGGGCTCTGAAAGTCATTCGCGCAATGGGCGTGCGCGGCTTCATCGCGCGCCTGCGCTCGGCCGGCGCAGTCCGCACCCGTGCCTGCGAGCCTTTCGATGCGCCTCCCCTGCCAGCACCAGTGCCCCTGGAGCAGCTGCAGCTGCGTACAGGCGTGATGGCCCACTTGTTCTACCCCGACCTGATCGACGAGTTTGCCGCCACACTCGGGCGCATGCCGCTGCGCTTCACCCTGCTGGTCTCGGTCATGGATGACAGGGCCTCGGTCAGCGCACGCGAAGCATTCGGCCGCCTCCACAACGTGGAGGATCTGGTCATCCGCCAGGTTGATAACCGTGGCCGCGACATTGCACCACTCGTGGTGACCTTCCGGGAGGAAATCCTCGCACTCGACCTTGTGTGCCACATTCACACCAAGAAGTCGCTCTACACCGGCAGTGAGCAGGAGCAGTGGCGTCGCTACCTGCTGGACAGCCTGCTCGGTTCGCCTGAGCGCATCGCCTGGCTCCTGGGCATTTTCCAGGCCGACCGGAGGTTGGGCCTAGTCTATCCGGAAAGTTACCGGGGTGTACCGCTGTGGGCACACACATGGTTGAGCAATGGGGTCGCCTGCGAAGCCCTTGCACAGCAGCTGGGGATCTCCCTGGATGCGCAGCGCTACATTGATTTTCCCGCTGGCTCGATGTTCTGGGCGCGGGTGGATGCATTGCGACCGCTATACGAGCTGAACCTTCCACTGAGCGCGTTCCCGCCCGAGCGGGGACAGGTGGATGGCACCCTGCAGCACGCCGTTGAACGACTATTCGGCGTCATCACCCGCCACCAGGGATTCCGCCTCGGCATCCTGCCGCCCGATGGCACCCTGGCATTGGCTGCCGAAGGCGAGCGCAACGTCGGCGAGGCACTGCAGACCCCCTTGGCCGACCGCGTGACGCTGGCGTCACTCGAAGCGCGCCTGGTTACGGTCGATATCTTCGATACGCTGGTCACCCGCGCCTTCCTGACACCGTCCGCCGCGCGCGACCATCTGGCCTGGCGACTCCAGCGGCAGTGGGGCATCAGCGATTTCGCCCGGCATCGCGCCGATGCGGAAAGCAGCCTGCGAGAGCGCCTGCAGCGCGATCCCACCCTGACAGAAATCCATACCGAGCTGGCTGCGCGCCTGTCGCTGCCGGGCGTGGACGCGGACATGCTGGCCGATGCCGAGCGGGCGCATGAGCGTGCCGTGCTCAGCCCGCGGCAAGGCGTGCTGGCAGCGCTTGCGCACCCCCAGCTGACGCCACTCACCGCGTTCTCCGACATGTACCTGTCCGGCGATGACATGCGCCAGGTTCTGCCCGACGAGGTGCAGCAGCGTATCTCGCGCTGGTGGATTTCGTGCGAGACCGGCCTGCGCAAGGACGCCACGGGCAGCTGGAAGCAGCTGGCACAGCGGGAGGGCCGTGATGACGGTCGCTGGCTGCATATCGGCGACAACGAACACGCCGACGTCCAGATGCCACAACTGGCCGGGCTGCTCACGCCCGTGCACGTCCTGCGCCCGTCAGCACTGCTGGACGTGGTGCCCGGCCTGCGCCCGCTTCGCCACCCATCGGGCGCGCAGGCACCGTGGCCGGAGCAGCTCTGGCGCGGCCTGCTGGCCAATGGCTTCGCCACCCTCGCCGACACCTCACCACAACGCCTGCTCGGCCGTCCCCAGCTTGATGGGCGCATGCTCGGCCATGCCGTACTCGGACCACTCGTGCTGGATTTCCTGCTGTATGCCGTCAGCGTCGCCCACGATCATGACGTTGACCACCTGTTGTTCCTGAGCCGCGAGGGCTATCTGCTGGAGCAGGCATTCACCCGTCTACAACGCGCACATCCGGCCGCAGCCACGTTGAAGGGCAGCTATTTCCTGGCTTCGCGCCGGGGCACGCTGCTGCCTGCATTGTTCACCACTGCCGATCTGCCACTCATCGTGCAGGGCACGTTCAACGGGCCGCTGCGTGGCCTGCTGCAGGCCCGCCTGGGTGATGAGGCCGCGACCCGGATCGCAACGCTGCAGCCTGGCCTGATGGAGCGCGACGTGTTCCTGCCGGAGATGGCAGGCGACGTGCTGCACTGGCTGGAACCAGCAGCCGATGCGCTGCTGGAGCTGGCTGACCAGCAACGGCAGAGCTACCGCGCCTACTGCGCACGAATGATGGGCACCTCTACACCGATGGTGGTGGATGTCGGCTACGCCGGCAGCATCCAGCGCAATCTGGCACGCCTGCTCGACAGACCCCTGGGGGGGGTCTACATGGCGCTTCGCGCCGGCGCCAGTGCGCTGGCAGACCATGGCTGGGCCGAAGCGCGGTATTTCGATGGCCGTAGCGGCAGCAGCGAGGACGACTCAATCATTCTTGCCAATGATCTGCTGCTGGAATCACTGCTGGCGGCGCCGCAGGGACAGTTCAACGGCTTCGCGGGAAGTGCCGACGAGCCTGCTTTCGGACCGATGGAACTGACTGCACAGGCCGTATCCACACTCGCTGACGTCCATGCCGGGGCCTTGGCCTTCATCGACGAGGCCTGCATCGCGATCGGCCAGGACATCGCCGAGTTGAACCTGGACGCCGAAGGCGTCCAGGTGCCACTGCATTGCCTGGGAAGTGGCCGCTGGAATGCCGATCAGGCGCTTGCCCAGCTGGCCACCGAGGACGCATTCACCGGCCGAGGCACGGTCAGCGCAGCAACGCCGGGTTAACGGCGGAACGCAACGCCGGTCTTTTCCTCCAGTTCCTCATCGCCCACGCCCGGTGCGGCTTCCACGAGCAGCAGGCCATCGTCAGTCACGTCGAACACCGCCAGATCCGTGATGATGCGGTCGACCACGCCCACGCCAGTCAACGGCAGCGTGCATTCGGCCAGGATCTTGTGCTCACCGTTCTTGGCGGTGTGCTCCATCAGCACCACCACGCGCTGCACGCCGGCCACCAGGTCCATGGCGCCGCCCATGCCCTTGACCATCTTGCCGGGCACCATCCAGTTGGCCAGGTCGCCCTTGTCGGTCACCTGCATGGCACCGAGGATGGCCAGATTGACGTGTCCACCGCGGATCATCGCGAAGCTGTCGTGGCTGCCGAAGTAGCTGGCGCCCGCACGTGCAGTGACCGTCTGCTTGCCGGCATTGATCAGGTCGGCGTCGACTTCAGCGTCGGTTGGGAACGGGCCGATGCCGAGCAGGCCGTTTTCCGACTGCAGCCATACATCCACGCCTTCGGGAATGTGGTTGGCGACCAGGGTCGGCAGGCCGATGCCCAGGTTCACATAGGCGCCATCGGTCAGTTCCTGGGCGGCACGGGCCGCCATTTCATCGCGGGTCCACGCCATGTCAGTTGCCCTCCGCGCGGATGGTGCGCTGTTCGATTCGCTTCTCAGGATGCGCGTTGTGCACGATGCGGTGCACGTAGATGCCCGGCAGGTGCACCTGATCCGGGTCGATGGCGCCGACCGGCACGACCTCTTCAACCTCCACGATGCAGACCTTGCCGGCCATCGCGCAGGCAGGGTTGAAGTTGCGTGCGGTCTTGCGGAACACCAGGTTGCCGGCCTCGTCGGCCTTCCAGGCCTTGACCAGCGCCACGTCGGCGCGCAGCGCGGTCTCCATCACGTAGTGCTTGCCGTCGAACTCGCGGGTTTCCTTGCCCTCGGCCACCACCGTGCCGTAGCCGGTGGCGGTGAAGAACGCCGGAATACCCGCGCCACCGGCACGCAGGCGCTCGGCCAGCGTGCCCTGCGGGTTGAACTCCAGTTCCAGCTCGCCGGCCAGGAACTGCCGCTCGAATTCCTTGTTCTCGCCCACGTAGGACGAAATCATCTTCTTGATCTGCCGCGTTTCCAGCAGCTGGCCCAGCCCGAAGCCATCGACGCCGGCATTGTTGGAGATCACGGTCAGGCCCTTGACGCCACTGTCGCGCAGCGCAGCGATCAGCGCCTCGGGAATGCCGCACAGGCCAAAGCCGCCCACGGCCAGGGTCTGCCCATCGGCGACCACCCCCTGCAGGGCCTCCGCCGCACTGGCGAAGCGCTTGCCGCGCTTTCCGCCGGAAGTCGATTGCTGCATTGCTGTACTACCCTGCACGTTGAGGATGACAGCATTCTAGCTGGAGGGCGGCGAAGGGCCTGGATGCGCCGCAGCATTGACGGAGCACCGGGCGGGCATTGGGTAGAATGGGCGATTCCCCCAGAAGGGTGCTTCAGCGCCTGCGCCCCTCCATTTACGATGACGCTGACCTTCACCGATGAAGACCTGTTCCGCTGGATCGACGAATGGACACTGCAGAAGAGCGAGCAGTGCCTGGGGGGCGTGCGCAACCGGCAACTTCGCGAGGGCCTGCTGACGGCCGAGGTGCAGGGTTCGGCCAGGCATCCCTACCACGTGGAGATCGATCTGGCCGCCAGTATGCGCACCGCGCGCAGCCGCCTGCAGAGTGCCTGCTCCTGCCCCGTCGGCCGCGCCTGCAAGCATGTGGCGGCGGTGCTGGTCTCCCACATGCTGCAACCGGTGGCCACGGACGACGAGGGCCCCCTGACCGAACAGGATCTGGCGCAACCGCCGCGTGCTGAGCTGCTGGCGGAGCTTTCGCGTTGGCAGAGCGCCCGTATCCAGCCGCCTCGGCCACGCCGGAACGGTGTCATCTTCGAACTGTCCACCTACAACCATCGCCCCGCCGTGCTGGTCCGGCGCGTCAAGTACGGTGCCGATGGTGCGATCAGCCCGGGCAAGTGGATGGATATCACCGCAGACCTGCTGCTGGAGCCTCCCGCATACCTCACCCCGACTGATCTGGCGGTGATGATCCAGCTACGCACCCAGCGGCAGCCCGCGACGAAAGACGAATGGATCGACTTCGCGGCCACCCTGCAGCTGATCGTCTCCAGCGGCCATGGCTGGGTCTCATGTGGTACGCAGGACGTGCCGGCCCGGTCGGGCGCTCCACGCCGCGGCGAACTGGGCTGGGCCGTTGACATGGCGCAGGGCGCGACGCTGCTGGAACCCACGTTGAGCGTGGAGGGCGGCGCCAGAGGCGTGGTCCTGGGCCGGAGTGCGTGCTATCTGGACCCGGTCACCGGCGAGGTCGGTCCACTGCAGCTGGATGTCAGGCCCGAAGACGCCGACGCGTTCCTGAGCCTGCCCAGTTTGTTACCCAATGAAGCGTCGGTGGTCGCACAGATGCTGCAGCAGATCGACCCTGCGCTGCCGCGCCCCGGTGCAAGCGACACGCTGCCCACCCTGCAGATCACTTCGATGATTCCTGTGCTGCGCCTGCATACGATCGAGTTCCGGCCGGCATGGCTTGGCCGTGGCGACGCTTCGCAATGGGCCGATATCGCGACCGTGGCCTTCGAATACGACGAGCACATCCGGTTCCTGGACGATCCGAGCCTGTTCGCACACGATCCGGAGGGCCAGCTTGCCCTGCTGCCCCGCGACCTGGCTGAGGAATCACGGCGTGAGGCCGAGCTGCGCACGGTGGGACTGCATCGCGACACGGCTCCGCGGGCGCCATTGGAGGGCGCAGGACCTCAGTTCCAGCTGCGCACCCATGACTGGACACGGTTTCTGCTGGACGACGTGCCGCGCCTGGAAGCCTTGGGCTGGAAGGTGGAGACGGACGACGATTTCCGCCATCGCATCACCCGGGTGGATGTGATCGACCTGGACATCCAGGCGGACCCGGCGGATGCGGGCTGGTTCAACCTGGGCCTGGACATTCCGGTGGAAGGCCGCAACGTGTCGATGGTTCCGCTGCTGCAGCAGGTGCTGCAGTCCGATCCCCGCTGGATGCGTGGCCAGCTGGACGCCATCGGCGACGATGAGAACATCCTGTTGACGACGGGCGACAACACGTGTCTGGCACTGCGGGCCGCACGACTGAAGCCGATCGTGGCCCTGTTGGCGGACCTGTTCGCCCAGCGCGGCGCGCCGCTGCGCCTGTCTGCGCTTGACCGTGGCCGCCTGCAGGCGCTGCAGGACACGGCGCGCCTGCAGTTCCGGGGGCGCAAGGACACCCAGGCGCTGGTGCAGCGGCTGATGCAGGCACCCGCATTGGGTGAAGTGCCGCCGCCGGCAGGGCTGGTGGCAACGCTGCGTCCCTATCAGCGCGAAGGCCTGTCGTGGCTGCAGTACCTGCGCCAGCAGGGCCTGGGCGGCGTGTTGGCCGATGACATGGGGCTGGGCAAGACCGTACAGACGCTGGCGCATGTGCTGGTCGAGAAGGAAGCCGGCCGCCTGGACCGTCCAGCGCTGCTGGTGGTGCCCACTTCGCTGCTGCACAACTGGCAGAGCGAAGCGGCACGCTTCACCCCGGGCCTGCGCGTGCTGACCCTGCATGGGCCGGCACGTGAAACGCTGTTCGAGGCGATTCCCGGGCACGACCTTGTACTCACCACCTACCCTCTGCTGTGGCGCGACGAGCAGGCGCTGCAGGCACATGCCTACCATCTGCTGATTCTGGATGAAGCCCAGCAGGTGAAGAATCCGAAATCACGTGCGGCCATCACCCTGCGCACGCTGCAGGCGCGCCACCGGCTGTGCCTGACCGGCACGCCGCTGGAAAACCACCTGGGCGAACTGTGGACGCAGTTCGACTTCCTGCTGCCCGGCCTGCTCGGCAGCGAGAAACAGTTCAACCAGCATTGGCGCCATCCGATCGAACGTGGCAGCGACCATCGCCGCGCCACCTTGCTGGCGCAACGGCTGCGTCCGTTCATCCTGCGCCGGCGCAAGGACCAGGTGGCGTCAGAGCTTCCGCCCAAGACCGTCATTACCCGCGCGGTGGAAATGGAGGGCGGCCAGCGTGATCTCTATGAAACCGTGCGTGCGGCAATGGAAAAGCAGGTCCGCGAGGCCATCAGCGGCAGCGGGCTGGCGCGCAGCCATATCGTGGTGCTGGATGCGTTGCTGAAGCTGCGCCAGGTCTGCTGCGATCCGCGCCTTCTGCCAGGCGACGCTCCGGCCCGCAATGCCGGTTCGGCCAAGCTGGAGCTGCTGCGCGACATGTTGCCGTCGATGGTCGAGGAAGGCCGGCGCATCCTGCTGTTCTCGCAGTTCACCGGCATGCTCACGCTGATCGCGCAGGCGTTGGATGATCTGGGCCTGGTCTATGTGACCCTGACCGGCGACACCCAGGACAGGGCCACGCCGGTGCAGCGCTTCATGCAAGGCGAGGTGCCGGTGTTCCTGATCAGCCTGAAGGCAGGTGGCGTCGGGTTGAATCTGACCGCCGCCGATACCGTCATCCACTTCGATCCGTGGTGGAACCCGGCGGCCGAAAACCAGGCCAGCGATCGCGCCCATCGCATCGGCCAGCAGCAGCCGGTATTCGTTTACCGGCTGATCGCCGCAGGCAGCATCGAAGAACGGATTGCCGAGCTGCAGGAGCGCAAGGCCACGCTGGCCGACTCCATTCTCGAAGGCGGCGGCGCTACAGGGCCGCGCTTCAGCGAAGAAGACGTGCAGGCGCTGCTGGCGCCGTTGCCGGGGCTGCCCGGCAAGCGTTTGCGTAAAGCGGGCAAGCGGTCGACGCGAACCTGACCCTCGGACGCCAGTCACGTGGCGTTGCGCCATGGAAACGATTCCCATACAGGACTGGGACTACAATCGTGGGCTGAGCTCCCCAAGGATCCCGATCGATGCCCCTGCCCGCCTTCAAGGCCTATGACATCCGCGGCCGCGTGCCGGAAGAACTGAACGAAGACCTGGCCCGCCGCATCGGCGTCGCCCTGGCCGCGCAGCTCGCTCCCGGTCCAGTGGTCCTCGGCCACGACGTGCGCCTGACCAGCCCCGCGCTGCAGGACGCATTGGCCGCAGGCCTGCGCGGTACCGGGCGCGAGGTGATCGACATCGGCCTGTGCGGCACGGAAGAAGTCTATTTCCAGACCGACCATCTGGGCGCGGCCGGTGGCGTGATGGTCACCGCCAGCCACAACCCGATGGACTACAACGGCATGAAGCTGGTCAAGGAGAACGCACGGCCGATCAGCTCCGATACTGGCCTGTTCGCGATTTCCGATGCGGTTGCCGCCGATACGTCCGCGGCGCAAGCGCCGCGTGCCGGGCAGAGCGCCCGGCACGACAAGAGCGCGTATATCCAGCATCTGCTGAGCTATGTCGATGCTGGCAAGCTGCGACCGCTGAAGCTGGTGGTCAACGCCGGCAACGGCGGCGCCGGTGCCATCGTCGACCTGCTGGCACCACACCTGCCGTTCGAGTTCATCCGCATCTGTCACGAGCCGGACGGCAGTTTCCCCAACGGCATTCCCAACCCGCTGCTACCGGAGAACCGCGCCGCCACCGCCGACGCGGTGCGCGAACACGGCGCGGATTTCGGCATTGCCTGGGATGGTGACTTCGACCGTTGCTTCTTCTTCGATCACACCGGCCGCTTCATCGAGGGCTACTACCTGGTGGGCCTGCTGGCCAAGGCGATCCTGGCGCGTAACCCGGGCGGCAAGGTCGTGCATGACCCGCGCCTGGTCTGGAACACCGTGGACATGGTCGAGCAGGCCGGCGGTGTACCGGTGCAGTGCAAGAGCGGCCACGCTTTCATCAAGGAAAAGATGCGCGCCGAAGACGCGGTGTACGGCGGCGAGATGAGCGCCCACCACTATTTTCGCGAGTTCGCCTATGCAGACTCCGGCATGATCCCGTGGTTGCTGATCGCCCAGCTGGTTTCCGAAAGCGGGCGCTCGCTGGCCGATTGGGTCGAAGACCGCATGGCGGCCTACCCCTGCAGCGGCGAGATCAACTTCAAGGTCACCGATGCAAAGGCCGCTGTCGCGCGCGTGATGGAGCACTTCGCGGCGCAGTCGCCCACCCTGGACCACACCGATGGCATCAGTGCCGACTTCGGCGACTGGCGCTTCAACCTGCGCAGCTCCAACACCGAGCCGCTGCTGCGCCTGAATGTTGAAGCACGCGGCGATGCAGCGCTGATGCAGGCGCGCACCGACGACATCTCCCGCCTGATCCAGCAGTAACCGAGGAACGCATGAGCAGCATCCAGCCCGTCATCCTGTCCGGTGGATCCGGTACCCGCCTGTGGCCGCTGTCGCGCGAGGCGTACCCGAAGCAGTTCCTGCCGCTGGCGGGTGAACTGACGATGCTGCAGGCCACCTGGAAGCGCGTGGCGCCGATCGCCGCGCGCGGGCCGCTGGTGATCGCCAACGAAGAGCACCGTTTCGTCGCCGCCGAGCAGCTGCAGCAGGTTGGCGCCGAGCCGGCCGCGATCATCCTCGAGCCGATCGGCCGCAACACGGCCCCGGCGATCGCCGTGGCCGCGCTGGAAGCCACCCGCGACGGTGCCGACGCCCTGCTGCTGGTGCTGCCGTCCGACCACGTGATCAGCAACGAGACCGCATTTCGCAGCGCCGTGCAGGCGGCGGCCGGCGCTGCCGAGGCCGGCAAGCTGGTCACCTTCGGCATCGTGCCGACCGGACCGGAAACCGGCTACGGCTACATCAAGGCCGCCGATGGCCAGGGCCTGCGTGCGGTCGAGCGCTTCGTCGAGAAGCCCGACCTGGATACCGCGACCGGCTATGTCAGCAGCGGCCAGTATTACTGGAACAGTGGCATGTTCCTGTTCAAGGCCTCGCGCTACCTGCAGGAGCTGGAACGCTTCCAGCCCGCGATGCTGGCTGGTAGCCGCCAGGCCTGGCAGCAGGCGCGCCGCGATGCCGACTTCACCCGCCTGGACAAGGATGCCTTCACTGCCGTTCCGTCCGATTCGATCGACTATGCAGTGATGGAGAAGACTGCCGATGCGGTGGTGATTCCACTGGATGCCGGCTGGAACGATGTGGGTTCGTGGACCGCGCTGCGCGATGTCTCGCAGCAGGACGGCGATGGCAATGCGCACCAGGGCGACGTGATCGCCATCGACTGCCGCAATACCTATGCCTACGGCCAGCGCCTGGTGGCCATGGTCGGCCTCGATGACGTGATCGTGGTCGAGACCGACGATGCGGTGCTGGTGGGCAAGGCCGACCGCATGCAGGAGGTCAAGACCGTGGTGGCACAGCTGAAGGCCGAAGGCCGCAGCGAGGCCACCTGGCATCGCAAGGTCTATCGCCCGTGGGGCGCCTACGATTCGATCGACAACGGCGAGCGCTTCCAGGTCAAGCGGATCACGGTCAAGCCCGGTGGCACCCTGAGCCTGCAGATGCACCACCATCGCGCCGAGCACTGGATCGTGGTCAGCGGCACCGCCGAAGTGACCCGTGGCGATGAAGTGATCCTGCTCAGCGAGAACCAGAGCACCTACATTCCGTTGGGCGTGACCCATCGCCTGCGCAACCCGGGCAAGCTGCCGCTGGAACTGATCGAAGTGCAGTCAGGCAGCTACCTGGGCGAGGATGACATCGTACGGTTCGAGGACACCTACGGGCGCAGCTGACCCGGCGCCCGCTGGAGGCGGCCGACCGTTGGTCGGGGTGGGTGCCGACCGTTGGTCGGCACGCCGCCTGCCGGGTCAGGCAATCTCCGCCATCACCCGCTTCAGGCCATCCTGCCAACTCGGCAGCACGATGCCGAAATCCTGCTGCAGCTTGCGGTTGTCCAGCACCGACCAGGCCGGACGCTTTGCCGGGGTCGGATACTCGGAGCTGGGAATCGCCTCGACCGTCGGCACCTTGGCCAACACGCCGGTGGCCAACGCTTCGGCGAAGATCGCCTCGGCAAACCCATGCCAGCTGGTCTGGCCGCTGGCGGTCAGGTGCCAGGTACCCGACAACTGCCCCGGATGCTGCAGCGCCTGCAAGGTGACATCAGCGATCAGCGCGGCCGGCGTCGGCGTGCCGACCTGGTCGGCCACCACCCGCAACGCATCGCGCTCGGCGCCCACGCGCAGCATGGTGCGCAGGAAATTCGCGCCATGCGAGGCATACACCCATGCCGTGCGGAAGATCAGGTGGCGCCCGCCTGCGGCACGCACCGCGTCCTCGCCGTCGCGCTTGCTGGTGCCATACACGCCCAGCGGTGCGGTCGGCTCGTCCTCGCGGTAGGGCGCGCTGCCCTGGCCATCGAACACGTAGTCGGTCGAATAGTGCACGAACGGCACGCCGCGGGCCGCGCACCAGCGCGCGATCACGCCCGGTGCCTGCGCGTTGGCGGCAAACGCAGCTTCCACATCCTGCTCGGCACGATCAACGGCGGTATAGGCCGCAGCATTCACCACCACCGACGGCTGAAGACGGTCCAGCAGGGCCGGAAGGCTTTCAGGTTGGCCGAAATCGGCGGTTTCGCAGGTGCTGCCATCCGGCAGAGTGCCGCTGCGGGTGGTCGCGACCACCTTGCCCAGCGGCGCCAGCGCGCGCAGCAGCTCCTGGCCGACCTGGCCGTTGCCACCGAAGACCAGAACGGTCATGGCACGTAGACCGGCAGGCGGTCTTCGGCGATGTCCTTCAGGAACGGCGCGTTCTCGTCCTTGGCCGACAACGTCGGTGCACTGACTGGCCAGTCCACGGCGATATCCGCATCGTTCCAGCGCACGCCGGCATCGAAGTCCTTCAGGTAGACCTCGGTGCACAGATAGCTGAACACCGCGCGCTCGGACAGGACGGCGAAACCGTGGGCGAAGCCTTCCGGAATCCAGAACTGCTTCTTGTTCTCCGCGCTCAGCACCACCGCTTCCCACTGGCCGAAGGTCGGCGAGCCGCGACGGATGTCGACGGCCACGTCATAGACCTCGCCTTCCAGCACGCTGACCAGCTTGCCCTGCGGGCGCGGCCACTGGTAATGCAGGCCACGCAGCACGCCCTTGGCCGAGGTGGAAACATTGCTCTGCACGAAGCGATCCGGCAGGCCCAGCGCGGCAAAGCGCTCGGCGTTCCAGGTCTCGAAGAAATAGCCGCGCGCATCGCCGAACACGGCCGGCTCGATCACCACGCAGCCAGGCAACTTGGTTTCAATCACTTTCACGGAACAACTCCACGCAATGCGAGCTTGTGCAGGTACTGGCCGTAGCCATTCTTGATCAGCGGCGCCGCCAGGGCTTCCAGCTGTTCGGCGTTGATCCAGCCCTGGCCGAAGGCGATTTCCTCCGGGCAGCAGACCTGCAGGCCCTGGCGGGTCTGGATGGTCTCGATGAAGTTGGAGGCCTCCAGCAGCGACTGGTGCGTGCCGGTATCGAGCCAGGCGTAGCCACGGCCGAGCGCCTCCAGGTGCAGGTGGCCCTCGCGCAGGTAGCGCTGGTTCAGATCGGTGATCTCCAGCTCGCCACGCGGCGACGGCTTGAGCTCGGCCGCATAGTCGCTGGCATTGCCATCGTAGAAGTACAGGCCGGTGACCGCGTAGTTCGAACGCGGATTCTCCGGCTTCTCGACCAGGTCGATGACCTTGCCGTCCTTGTCGAACTCGGCCACGCCGTAACGTTCCGGGTCGTTGACCCAATAACCGAATACAGTCGCGCCCTGCTCTCGCTGGTCGGCGTTGCGCAGCACCTCGCGCAGGCCGTGGCCGTGGAAGATGTTGTCGCCCAGCACCAGGCAGCTCGGCTTGCCGGCCACGAAGTCGCGGCCGATCAGGTAGGCCTGGGCCAGGCCATCGGGGCTGGGCTGCACGGCGTACTGGATGTCCATGCCCCACTGCGAGCCGTCGCCCAGCAGCTGCTGGAACAGCGCCTGTTCGTGCGGGGTGTTGATGATCAGCACCTCGCGGATGCCCGCCAGCATCAGCACGCTGAGCGGGTAATAGATCATCGGCTTGTCATACACCGGCAGCAGCTGCTTGCTGACGCCCTTGGTGATCGGATACAGCCGGGTGCCGGAGCCGCCGGCGAGGATGATGCCCTTGCGCTGGGTCATGTCGTCTCCTGGGTTCAGGCCGCGGTGCCGATGCGCTGCAGGCGGTAGCTGCCGTCCAGCACGCCGTTGACCCATTCCTGGTTGTCCAGGTACCAGTCGACGGTGAAGGTGATGCCCTGCTCGAAGGTGTAGGCCGGTTCCCAGCCCAGGTCGTTCTTCAGCTTGGAGGCATCGATCGCATAGCGGCGGTCATGGCCGGGGCGGTCGCTGACGTAGGTGATCTGGCTGCTGCGCGGCTGGCCATCCGCGCGCGGGCGGCGTTGGTCCAGCAGGGCGCAGATGGCCTGCACCACTTCGATGTTCTGCTTTTCCGAATTGCCGCCGACGTTGTAGGTCTCGCCGACCTGGCCCTTGGCCAGCACGGTGCGGATCGCTTCGCAGTGATCGGACACGAACAGCCAGTCGCGCACCTGCTTGCCATCGCCGTACACCGGCAGCGGCTCGCCGGCCAGCGCCTTGGCGATCACCAGCGGGATCAGCTTTTCGGGGAAGTGGTACGGGCCGTAGTTGTTGGAGCAGTTGGTGGTCAGCACCGGCAACCCGTAGGTGTGGTGGAACGCACGCACCAGATGGTCCGACGCCGCCTTGGACGCCGAGTACGGCGAATTCGGCGCATACGGGGTGGTTTCGCTGAACTTGCCGGTCTCACCCAGGGTGCCGTACACCTCGTCGGTGGACACGTGCAGGAAGCGGAACGCCGCGCCCTGCTCGGCCGGCAGCGCCTTCCAGTAGTCACGGACCGCCTCCAGCAGGCCCAGGGTGCCCACCACGTTGGTCTGGATGAAGGCGCCAGGACCGTCGATGGAGCGATCCACGTGGCTCTCGGCAGCAAAGTTGAGCACGGCGTCCGGCCGGTGCTCGGCCAGCAGGCGGGTGACCAGCGCCTGATCGCCGATGTCGCCCTGCACGAACACGTGATTCGGGTTGCCGTCCAGGCTGGACAGGGTCTTCAGGTTGCCGGCATAGGTCAGGGCGTCGAGGTTGATGACCTTGACGCCGCGTGTGACGGCCTCGAGAACGAAGTTACCGCCAATGAATCCGGCACCGCCGGTGACAAGCCATGTGGGCACTACCTGTTCTCCTGATCGAAATTCATCCAAAGGGCGCCATGAAGCACCCAGCACAGCAGCACAGGATACATGTGGTTCGTCTTCACGACTGCCTGCGTGACGTGAACGACGCACTGGATTCACGCGAACCATGCCGCACCGCAGCATAACCATACGCATTCGCATGGTTCCCTCAAGCCAGCTAGAATCGGGATCCCACCCCCGAACCGGTTGCTGTGCGAGGACCGGACGTTCTCCCCGTTATTGAAGGACCCCGTACCAGATGAAAATCCTCGTCGCGTACAAGCGCGTGGTGGACTACAACGTCCGCATTCAGGTCAAGCCGGACGGTTCCGGCGTGGTCACCGACGGCGTCAAGCTGTCCCCCAACCCCTTCGATGAAATCGCGCTGGAAGAAGCCCTGCGCCTGCGCGACAAGGGCATCGCCAGCGAAGTCGTGGTCGCCACCATTGCTCCGGCCGACGCCCAGGCGCACCTGCGCAACGGCCTGGCCATGGGTGCCAACCGTGCCGTCCATGTGGTCACCGACCAGGCCATCCAGCCGCTGACCGCCGCACGCACCCTGCTCAAGCTGATCGAGAAGGAACAGCCGGACCTGGTGATCCTGGGCAAGCAGGCCATCGACGACGACGCCAACCAGACCGGCCAGATGCTGGCCACGCTGTGGGGCCGTCCGCAGGCGACCTTCGCCAGCAAGCTGGACATTGCCGACGGCAAGGCCACGGTGACCCGCGAAGTCGACGCCGGCCTGGAAACGCTGGAAGTGGACCTGCCGGCGGTGGTCACCACCGACCTGCGCCTGAACGAGCCGCGCTTCATCAAGCTGCCGGACATCATGAAGGCCAAGGCCAAGCCGCTGGAGACCCTGCAGCTGGCCGACCTCGGCGTTGAAGCCGCCGATACCTTCAAGACCACCCAATACGCTGCACCGTCCAAGCGCAGCAAGGGTGTGATGGTCAAGGACGCGGCCGAACTGGTGGCCGCACTCAAGCAGAAGGGGCTGCTGTAATGAGCAAGATTCTCGTCATCGCCGAACACCAGGACGGCAAGCTCAACGCCGCCACCGCCAAGACCGTCAGCGCTGCTGCCGCCATCAGCGGTGCCAGCATCGACGTGCTGGTGCTGGCCGCCGACCCGGCCGCCGTTGCTGCCGAGGCCGCGAAGATCACCGGCGTCGCCAAGGTCCTGACCGTGGCCAACGCTGCCAACGCGCAGCCCATCGCGCAGGTGCTGGCGCCGCAGATCGCGCAGCTGGCCAAGGGCTACACCCACGTGTTCGGCCCATCGACCACCTTCGGCAAGGACCTGATGCCGTGCGTGGCCGCGTTGCTTGGCGTCAACCAGGTCTCCGACCTGATGACCGTTGAAGGCAGCCATACCTTCAAGCGCCCGATCTACGCCGGCAACGCGATCATCACCGTGGAAGTTCCGGCCGACCAGATCGTGGTCGCCACCGTGCGTGCCGCCTCGTGGCCGGAAGCCGCCCAGCGCGGCAGCGCCGCCATCGAAGCGGCCAGCGTCGATGCTGCCCTGCCGACCCACACCCGCTTCGTCGGCCTCGCCGCTGGTGCCAGCGACCGCCCGGACCTGCAGAGCGCCAAGCGCGTGGTCTCCGGTGGCCGCGGCGTCGGTTCGGAAGAGAACTTCAAGGTCATCTTCCAGCTGGCCGACAAGCTCGGTGCCGCCGTTGGTGCCTCGCGCGCCGCAGTCGATGCCGGCTACGTGCCCAGCGACCTGCAGGTGGGCCAGACCGGCAAGATCATCGCCCCGGAGCTGTATGTGGCGGTGGGCATCAGCGGTGCGATCCAGCACCTGACCGGCATCAAGGACGCCGGTACGATCGTCGCGATCAACAAGGATCCGGATTCGCCGATCTTTGAGATTGCCGATATTGGGTTGGTGGGGGATCTGTTTGCGATCCTGCCGGAACTGGAAGCTGCGCTGTAATGTCTGACTGCTCGTCCCCGGCGCCGGTGAAGCCGGCTCGCCGGAGACGCGCAGGCCTGTGGGTCGCCGCCACGGCGGCGGCCTACCTGGCGGTCCTCTGGTACATCGACCGCGACCGCAACATCCTTTCGCAGCTGGCCGCGCAGGCCAGCACGCTGCTGCTGTGCAGCGCCCTGGTGCTGGCCAGCTATGTGTTCCGCTACCAGCGCTGGCGCGCGGTGCTCGCCGCACAAGGGCTGCACCCACACAGCTGGGGCCGGGGCGCACTGGCCTACCTGGCCGGCTTTGCCTTCACCGCCTCGCCCGGCAAGGCCGGCGAACTGCTGCGCATCCGCTATTTCGACTGGCAGGGCGTTCCGGCCAGTGCCACCCTGGCCAGCTTCATCTTCGAACGTGCGCTGGACCTGCTGGTGATCACCGCGCTGGCGATCGGTGCGGCCCACCTGATTCCGGCCTTCGGCGCGCTGGCGGCGATCATTCTGGGCGTGCTGCTGGTGCTGGCCCTGCTGGGCTGCTGGCCGCCGCTGGCGCGCACCGCGCATCGCATCATCGAGCACCTGCCGGGTTCGCCGGTGCGGCGGCTGGGCCACTTCCTGGTCAGCGGCGCAGGCGCCCTTGGCCCGCTGTTGCACGTACGCCTGCTGTTGCCCGCCAGCCTGCAGGGCGCTGCCGCATGGTTGTTGACCGCCACTGCTTTCGCCCTGCTCTGCCAGGCGCTGGGCATTGCCCTGCCGTGGCCGTTGGCGCTGGGCATCTACCCGCTGGCCATGCTGGTCGGTGCCCTGTCCTTTGTTCCCGGCGGCGTGGGCACCACCGAGGCGGCGATCGTGGTCATGCTCGGTGCCAGCGGCGTTGCGGTCGATACCGCGCTGACCGTGGCCATCGGCATCCGGCTGGTCAGCCTGTGGCTGGCGGTGGCTGTGGGAATGCTTGCAATGGCGTTTCTGGAGCTGAAAGCCAGGCCATGACGTTCGGAAGGTGGATGGCTGCGCGTCACAGCCGGTTCCCTTATCATTCAGGGTGAATTCAACCGTGTGGAAAAGGAAGTACATGCAGCATCACGCCATTTTCTGCGAAGAGGCACGTCCGCTGTGACCTCATCACGTGCCCTGTGCGTCGATCTGGATGGCACCCTGCTCCGCTCGGACATCCTGTACGAATCGTTGCTGGCCCTGCTGGCCCACAACCCCCTGTACATTTTCCTGGTGCCGTTCTGGCTGCTGCGGGGCAAGGCCTACGTAAAGCGCCAGCTGGCCTCGCGCGTGCAACTGCCCGCTGAGACCCTGCCCTATGACGAGCGGGTCCTGGAGATCCTGCGCACCACCACGCAACGCCCCCGCGTGCTGTGCACCGCCTCCGACCGGCTGCTGGTACAGCCCATTGCAGACCACCTCGGACTGTTTGAAGAGGTGATGGCCAGCGACGGCCACACCAACCTGTCCGGCAGCAACAAGGGGCAGGCACTGGCAGCGCGCTTTGGCGAACGAGGCTTCGACTACATGGGCAACGGCACGGTCGACCTGAAGGTCTGGGCCCATGCCGGCGGCGCGATCGTGGTCAACAACGGGGCCGGGCTGGCCAGTGCTGCGGCGAAGCAGACCGAAGTGCTTGACCATCTGCCCTCTCAGAACGGCGGTCTGATCACCTGGATCAAGGCGCTGCGCGTCTACCAGTGGCTGAAGAACCTGCTGGTGCTGGTACCGCTGCTGACTGCCCACCGCTTCTTCGATCTCACCTCGATCATTGATGCGGGGGTGGCCTTCCTGGCATTCGGCCTGTGCGCATCCGGCGTGTACCTGCTCAACGATCTGCTGGACCTGACCCCAGACCGCATGCACCCGCGCAAGCGCAAGCGCCCGTTTGCCGCGGGCACGCTGCCACTACTGCATGGCCTACTGATGGCGCCGTTGATCACCCTGGCCGGCTTCGCCCTGGCGCTGGCCTGCAGCCCGGCCTTCGCCGGCGTGCTGCTGTGCTACTACGTGATGACCCTGAGCTACTCGCTCAAGCTCAAGCGCATTGTAATGATCGACGTAGTGATGCTGGCGGCGCTTTACACCGTGCGCATCATCGGTGGCGCGGTGGCGATCAACTCCGAGCTGTCGTTCTGGTTGCTGGCGTTCTCGATGTTCGTGTTTCTCAGCCTGGCCATGCTCAAGCGCTACACCGAACTGGCCTCGGCACTGGCCAGCGGCAAGGAAATGGCAATCGGCCGTGGCTATTCGGTGGCCGACCTGCCGCTGGTGCAGTCGCTGGGCGCGGCCGCCGGCTACATCGGCGTCGCGGTCTTCGCGCTGTACATCAACAGTCCCGAAAGCCTGGAGCTGTACACCAATCCCAAGCTGCTGTGGCTGTTGTGCCCGATCCTGCTGTACTGGATCAGCCGCATGTGGATCGTCTCCCATCGTGGCGACATGCATGACGATCCGATCGTATTCGCAGCGATGGACCGCGGCAGCCAGATTGTCATCGGCCTCTGCGTGCTGATCGTCCTGCTGGCGATATGAGTGGAATGATCGGCCAGTCCTGGGGACGCTATCCGCACGTTGAGCAACGGATCCTCCCGGTGCTCGACCGCGATGGCACGCTGCCGCTACCGGTCGACGGTGGCAGCGTCCTGGGTCATGGCAATGGCCGCAGTTACGGCGACAGCTGCCTCAACCCAGGCGCCACGCTGCTGACCAGCCGTGCCCTGGACCGCTTCATCGATTTCGACACAGCCACTGGCACCGTGCGTTGCGAGGCAGGGGTGACGCTCGCCGACATCCTGGACATCGCGCTGCCGCGTGGCTGGTTCCTGCCAGTCACCCCGGGCACCCGCTACGCCACCGTGGGCGGTGCGATCGGCAACGACGTGCACGGCAAGAACCACCATCGCGCAGGTACGTTCTGCCACCACGTGCTGCGCCTCGAGCTGCTGCGCAGCGATGGTTCACGGCAGCAGCTCACGCCAAACGACAGCAGTGGCCTGTTCGCAGCCACCGCAGGTGGGCTTGGCTTGACCGGCTTCATCACCTGGGTCGAGCTGCAGCTTCGTCGGGTACCCGGCCCATGGATCGAAACCGAGTCGATCCGTTTCGGCAATCTCGCTGAGTTCTTCGAGCTTTCGCGCGACTCCGCCGAAGGGTTTGAATACACGGTGGCCTGGATCGATTGCCTGGCCAAGGGCGCAAACCTCGGCCGCGGCCATTTCCTGCGTGGTGACCATGCCCCTGGGGATGCGCAGGCGGCCACGCCCAGTTCGGCCCCTCGCCGCAGCATGCCCATCGTGCCGCCAGTTTCGCTGGTCAATCCGCTCACCCTGCGTCCGTTCAACACGCTGTACTACTGGCGCCAGCCGGCACGCCGGACCCGCCACGTAGCGCACTACCAGAGCTATTTCTATCCGCTGGACGGCATCAACCACTGGAACCGCATGTATGGCCCGCGCGGCTTCCTGCAACACCAGTGCGTGCTTCCGCCGGAACACGCCCGCGATGCAACGGCGGCGCTGCTGGCAGAAATCGCCCGCAGCGGCCGTGGCTCGTTCCTGGCCGTGCTGAAGGAGTTCGGCGACCGCCCCTCACCGGGCATGTTGTCCTTCCCGCGCCCTGGCACAACACTGGCCCTGGATTTTCCCAATGACGGACCGGATCTGCTGAAGATGCTCGACCGGCTTGATCGCATCGTCAGCGAGGCGGGTGGCGCCGTGTATCCGGCCAAGGACGCCCGCATGTCCGGGGCCTTGTTCCGCCAGGCCTACCCGGCCTGGGAAGCCTTCTCCCGCTTCATCGACCCCCGATTCTCATCCGGCTTCTGGCGCCGGGTGATGGAGTAACCATGCAGAAGATCCTGATCATCGGCGCTACGTCGGCCATCGCCGAATCCGTTGCGCGCCTGTACGCCACACGTGCCGCCGCGCTTTACCTGGTGGGCCGCAGTGCCGGCAAGCTGGACGCCATTGCCGCCGACCTGCGCGTACGTGGTGCCCAGCACGTGCATACCGGCGTACTGGACGTGAACGACCTGTCCGCGCACGGCATGCTGCTGGACAATGCCTGGTCGGCTCTGGGCGGCGTGGATACAGTGCTGATCGCCCACGGCACGCTGCCTGACCAGGCAGCCTGCGATGCATCGGTCGAGCTGTCGCTGCAGGAATTCGCCACCAACGGCACCTCGACCATCGCGCTTTCCGCCGCGCTGGCGCAGCGCCTGCAGTCCGGGGCCAGCCTGGCGGTCATCTCCTCGGTGGCCGGTGACCGTGGCCGAGCCAGCAACTATCTGTACGGCAGCGCCAAGGCAGCGGTCACCGCCTACCTGAGCGGCCTGGGTCAGCGCCTGCGTCCGGCTGGCATCAACGTGCTGGTCATCAAGCCCGGCTTCGTCGATACGCCGATGACCGCAGCGTTCAAGAAGGGCGCCCTGTGGGCGACACCGGACAAGGTCGCCGCCGGCATCCTCAAGGCGATCGGCAAGCGCAAGGCCGTTGCCTACCTGCCCGGCTTCTGGTGGGCCATCATGATGATCATCAAGAACATTCCCGAATTCGTCTTCCGCAGGATCAAGCTCTGACATGACTGACAAGCACGCCAAGATCGTCATCACCGGTGCCGCCGGCCTGGTGGGGCAGAACCTGATCGTCGAGCTCAAGCAGCAGGGCTACACCCAGCTGGTGGCCATCGACAAGCATGCCCACAACCTGGACATCCTGCACGGCCTGCATCCGGATGTCCGCGTGGTGAAAGCCGACCTGGCTGAACCTGGCGCATGGGCGACCGAGTTCAACGGCGCCGCCTGCGTGGTGCAGCTGCATGCACAGATCACCGGCAAGACCACCGATCTGTTCGTGCGCAACAACATCACCGCCACCGGCCATGTGTTGAAGGCGACCCAGGACGCGGCTGTGCCGTACATGGTGCACATCAGCTCGTCGGTGGTGAATTCGGTCGCCAAGGACGATTACACCAATACCAAGCGCGAACAGGAAGAAATGGTGGTGGCCAGCGGCCAGCGCCACTGCGTGCTGCGCCCGACGCTGATGTTCGGCTGGTTCGACCCCAAGCACCTGGGTTGGCTGTCGCGTTTCATGGCACGCACGCCCGTATTCCCGATCCCGGGCGATGGCAGGTTCATGCGCCAGCCCCTGTATGAACGCGACTTCTGCCGCTGCATCGCCAAGTGCATCGAAACCGAACCGGACGGCGAGGTCTTCGACATCGTCGGCGATACGCGCGTGGATTACGTGGACATCATCCGCACCATCAAACGGGTCAAGAAGCTGCATACGGTGATCGTGCACATCCCGATCGGCTTCTTTGGCTTCCTGCTGAAGGTCTACAGCCTGTTCAGCAGCAAACCGCCCTTCACCGCCGACCAGCTGAAGGCACTCAGTGCCGGCGATGACTTCAAGGGCATCGACACCGGGGCCGTATTCGGCGTGAAGCAGACGCCTTTTGAAGATGCGATCCGTGAAAGCTACACGGATCCGCGTTACTCCAAGATCGTTCTGCAGCGCTGATGCGGCAGCATGAAACAGGCGTGCCTTCTGTTGCTTCTGTGGGCCGGCTCGCCGTCGGCCTGGCTATCGGAGTCCGCCAGGTCCGCGTTGACACCAGCGCGCCGCAAGCCAGCACGTCGATGGTTGGATGCTGCACTGCCAGGGCTTCAACCTACCGTATACCCGGTCTGACGCTCAATGCGCCGTGCATCAGGCTCCGAGACGGTCGTGGTGATGCCGCTGTTGCTCGCATAGAACGGTTCATCTCCACCCTCGTCCTGACGACAACGAATTGGTTGTTACTGGCTATGTTGACAGGCCGATGCACCGCTCACTCTGGCGCCAGGGCATCCTTCGTTGACCGACGATGACCGGTGCCTCCCCTTCAACTCACGGATTCCTCGGCCTTGCCAACTCATTCTCCAGCTCAGCGCACGTTTTCTCCACTCGCGGCTAAGTTGAGCGCAGTACGGCAATGGCGGGCTGTAAGCGTTGGTGGGGCAGTGCGCGTGCTGCTGAAGGGTTTCCTTTTGGCATTGTTGGCCCTGCTTTGTGCATGCACGTCGCAGCACGACCCGGCTGCAGTACAGTCAGGGGGGTGCGCACCCTCCCAGTCTCCATATCTGCCACCTGATAACCAGGTTTCGGCCCGAATTACCTACTGCGACGGAGGCGATGGATGGACCGGTGTAGTCGAAACGGCTCCCTACCCGCCCGGTACGCGCAAAGTGGATCTTATGCTGGCAGGCTATCCCGGTACGATGGGCATCACCCTGCGGGCAGTGTCTCTGGACACAGATGCTTGGGCCGAACTGAATACGCCTCAGCCCGGCGAGCGCTGGCAGCGGGTCGTTGTCGATGTACCGACCGCCGTCCAATCCGGCGCGTTTGCCATTCGCCTGGAGGATAAGTCCAGTCAACCTTTCGGCTGGGCCGGAGTCGGCGCGTCCCGCCAGCCCCTGCACCAAGCACTGGTAGCGGGCGCGCTACCGCTGTTTGCCGCCGTGGTGCTTGCCAACTGCTGGCTTCTGCTAGTGGCGATGCTGCTGCCGGGTACAGGTACACCTCAGCAACGCCTGCTGAACGCCCTGCTCGCAGCCGGCTGCGTCTGGATGCTGGTCTTCAATATGTTCGTACTGTCGCCCCCGGTGGGAAAAGCGGGGGCGGCGCTCACGCTGCTGCTACCCTTCCTGACGCTGCCGTTGCGCCGACAAGGTCTGCGTGCGGCGGGGGCGGATGCGGTTGCGCTCCAGCGTCAACTGCTACCCACTCTGCTGCTGAGCTGCTTGGTGCTCTGGATCGGCTTGTTCCCCTTCCGTGGTGACGGCGGGAGCTGGAACGACGCCGCCTCGCGCTGGCGAGATCTGCCGATGGATTCGTGGCTCCCCTATGTCTTCGGCGAAATGCTGGCCAAGGGCCACTTGGATGTACCCATGATCGGCGACTGGCTGAGCAGTGACCGCCCTCCCCTGCAGGTGGGACTGTATTTGCAGATGCGCGGCCTGCTGCCAAGTCCTCATGGGCTTACCTACCAAGGCGTTTCTACCTGGGCCCAGGCTCTGGTGATGGTTCCGCTGGGAATATTGGCGGGCAGATTGGTTCATCGGCCAGCGCAGGCCATTTCTCTGTTTGTACTCGCGCTGTCGCCGCTGATGCTGCTCAACACGCTGTTCGTCTGGCCAAAGCTGATCGCTGCCACCTTCTGCCTGATCTACTACCAGTACCTCTTCCCGCTGGATGTGCACGGCAGGCCGTGGATCAAGGCGGGTATTGCTGCGTCGTTGGCCCTGCTTGCACATGGCGGCGCACTGTTCTTCCTGGTCGGCGTGACCGTACTCCACTTCGCCTGGTATCGAAGGGACAGCCTTACCTTGCTCGTACGGACCGCGCCGGTAGCCGCGCTGCTTTATCTTCCCTGGGTAGCCTACCAACGCTTGGTCGACCCGCCGGGTGACAGGCTGATCAAATGGCATTTCGCTGGACGCATCCAAGCAGACCAAGATACGGTACTGCAAGCGATCAGCAGTGCGTATGCCGGCCTTACACTAGGGGAATGGATATCCGGACGCGCCCACAACCTGTCCAATATCATCAAGGGCACGTTTTCGGGCCCAGTCGATGCCTTTGCTATCCTCTTGGGGCGGAACGTTGATTCGATGTCGCAGGTCGTGAACCAGAGCTTCTTCCATCTCGGCTACTCAATGTGGTTCGCTTCCCCCCTGCTGCTGGTTCCCTGCATCGCACTGCTGCGCCGGAATGCCGATCCGGCGTTACGGCCGGTCGTCCAGGCGCTGGCGGCGGCGGTGGCCTCCCTCCTGTTCTGGCTGCTGGTCATGTTCGAGAGCGGCTCCACCCTCATCCACCAGGGAGCCTACGCCACTGTGCTGCTGCTCCAGATGGTCATCCTGCTGGCCCTGCGCCGCACGCTTCCTTGGCTGTTCTATGCCGTTTCGATCGGGAATGTGGCCGTGGCCATCTCTGTGTACATGCTTGATCGGCAGTTCCTGACCAGCATTCAGACCACGTACGTCGTGGTTACGTTGCTGCTGACGGGCGGGCTGTTCGTGGCCCTGCTCTATGCCGCTCCGCACGGACTGCAGCCCACCACGGAGGCGCCGAAGTGATTCCCACTCCTGGTTACGGCATAGTGCGTGCCATTGACGAGTCCTTTCGCGCCTAGTGCCAGCGGTCACTGACGCCAAGGCAAGACCTGGCTGGCCCCACCTTATTTTTACGCTTCTAGAGGATTTACATGAGCAAGTACGCCATCGTCGGCGCAGGCCCCATGGGCCTGATGGCCGCAGTCCGCCTCCTCGATGCAGGCCACCAGGTCGACATTTATGAGCGCGACGACCGCATCGGCGGCATGTCGGCAGCCTTTGATTTCGATGGCCTGTCCATCGAACGCTACTATCACTTCATCTGCAAGACCGACGACCCGCTGTTTGCACTGCTCGACCGCTACGGCCTGAGCCACGCGCTGAAGTGGACCGATACCAAGATGGGATATTTCTACAACGGCCGCCTGTTCAAGTGGGGGACGCCGTTTGCCCTGCTGGGCTTCCCGCATCTGGGGCCGATCAGCAAGTTCCGCTATGCCCTGCACGTGATGTACACCAAGGGCATCAAGGACTGGACAGCGCTGGACAAGGAAGAGGCCGGCGCTTGGATCCGCCGCTGGATCGGCGAGAAGGCCTATAACGTGATGTGGAAGGATGCCTTCCGCCTGAAATTCTTCGAGTACAAGGACAACCTGTCTGCCAGTTGGATCGGTACGCGCATCAAGCGCATCGCGCTGTCCCGTCGCAACCTGATGAACGAGAGCCTGGGCTACCTCGAAGGTGGCTCAATGACGCTGCTTGACCGCATGAAGCAGGATATCCTCAATCGCGGCGGTCGCATCTTCCTGTGCCAGGGCGTCGATGAGGTCGTCAGTGAAGGTGGCCGTGTTAGCGGCATCCGCACCGGTGACACCTTCACCGCCTACGACGGCGTCGTTTCCACTGCCCCCATTCAGTATGTTCCCAACATGGTCCCCGGCCTGCCGGAAAGCTTCCGCGCGCAGATCCGCGCGGTGGAGAACATTCCAGTTGCCTGCGTAATCCTCAAGCTAAAGCATCCCGTCAGCGAGAACTTCTGGATGAATATCAGCGACCCGGGCATCGCCATTCCGGGCGTTATCGAGTACAGCAACCTCAACCCGGGAGAATACCCGGGGCAGAAGATCCTGTACGCGCCGTTCTACATGCCTAAGACACACCCGAAGTGGAAGGCATCCAATGCCGAGTTGATCGAGGAAGTGCTGGGTTACCTGCCGCACCTGAACCCTCAGTTCAAGCGCGACTGGGTATTGGCTACGCACTGCCATCGCTATGAGTTCGCGCAGACCATCTGCCCGCCAGGTTTCCAGGACAGGTTGCCAGCCATGCGTACACCGATTTCGGGCTTCTTCATGGCCGATACCGCGTACTACTACCCTGAGGACCGCTCCATTTCGGAGAGCCTTCAGGCTGCCGAGCGCCTGATCGAAGAAGTGCTCAAGGCATGATCAGCATGCAGTTCATGCGCTTCATTGTCGCGGGCGGCATTGCCGCCGCAGCGAACTTCGGATCGCGCATCCTGCTCAGCCAGGTCATGCCGTACGTGGCAGCAATCGTGGTCGCCTACTGCATCGGCATGGTCACGGCTTTTCTGCTGAACCGGCGTTTCGTGTTCGAAGCTTCCGGCAACCGACTATATCACCAAGCCGGCTGGTTCATCGCCATCAACCTCCTGGCGGTACTGCAGACCCTGGTTGTTAGCCTATTGCTCGCGCGCTGGCTGTTTCCCACTGTTGGCATGACCTTCCACCCCGAAACACTAGCGCATGCGGCAGGGGTGGCGGTACCGGTCTTCACCAGCTACGTAGGACACAAAGCGTTTACTTTCAGGAACAGCCAGCCATGATCATGCATGCCACTTCTCCTGCCCGCAGCCCACTTCTTTCACCGCTGCAGGTTGCCGCCGCCGTAGCGATACTTGCGCTGGTCGTGCGTCTTTTCTATGTGCAGCATTTTGCGGTGCCGATGCCGTTCTGGGACCAATGGGACGCTGAGGGTGCATTCCTACTCAAACCCTGGGTCGACGGCACATTTTCGTGGGAGGATCTGATCCGGACCCATAACGAGCATCGCATTCTCCCCACCCGTCTAGTGACGCTGGCGACCTTTATGGTGACCGGTCAGTGGAACAACATGTACGAAGCACGTGTGGCGGCGCTGGTGTTCTGCGTGATACCGGGCATGCTGGTCTGGCAGAGCCTGCGGCAGCGAGAGGCGGGTGCCCATCGCTGGCTGCTGGTCGTCGCTGCATTGCTGCTCTCGGTGCTGCCATTTGCGTGGGAGAACTTCCTCGTAGGCTTCCAGAGCCAGTTCTACTTCCTAGCTCTGTTCAGCCTGTTCGCCATCCATCTGGCCGCTAGCCAGCACGAGAACATTCTGGCGATGGCCGCAGTAGTGGCGCTGAGCATCCTGGCCACTCTGACCATGGCCTCGGGCCTGTTTACCTTGGTCGCTGTCGGAGGGACCTATGTGCTGGCATGCCTCTGTCTGCCAGGTCGACGCTGGCCCGCACTGTGCGCCACGGCTGTATTGGCTGCCTTGGCCTGCTATGCCTACCAAAAATTGCCGATGATTCCTGAGCACCGTGCGCTGCAGGCGCAGAATGCGCGTGAGCTGATCGACGCGATAAGCCACGTACTGGGCTGGCCCTTGGTCGGACCCCACTGGGCAATCGCGGCGCTGTGGCTTCCCTGTATTGTGTACATCGCAAGAATGGTGGTGCTGCGTCGCGCCACCGCGACCGATCTGAGCATGGCCGGTCTATGTGCCTGGTCCGCCCTGCAGGGACTGGCCATAGCGTACGGCCGCGGACACGGGCTGGACACACCGGCCGCCCGCTACACCGAGCTCTTCACGCCAGGGTTGTTCGGCAACGCTTGGTTTGCGTTGCGACTGTGGAATACCGAAAACCTGAAGAAACCACTGCGCTTAGGTGCCCAGATGCTTGCCCTTGCCTTTGCGGGCACCTTTCTGATTGGCATTCTGATCCGGGTGCCGATGGACACGCGCGCAATGGCGGCCAGGCACGATGCGACCCGGCTGCAGGAAAAGAATGTGCTGAGCTACCTAACAAGCGGCGACCCGGCCGCGCTGGAAGTGAACGCTTTCGAGATTCCCTACCCCAATGCCTCACGTCTTCGCAGCCTGTTGGATGATCCTGCACTGAAGAACGCATTGTACGTAGAGGTAGTCCCGGCACAACAACCGCAGAAACCGGGCCCTGCGCAGCAGAGCCACTGAGGCAGGCGCGGCCGGCAGGAATGGCCCCAATGGCGAACTTTCCCGCCCGTCAAACGGCGGGGACTTGGTCAGTAGTTGCTGACCTGCGGCAGGACGGCACTGGCACGCGGCGGATAGGACAGCGTAAACGGCGTAGATTCCACCGTAAGATTGACGTTGTAGTAGGGATCCTGCAACAGTTGAGCACCCCAGCGTTCCTTCATGAATGCCTCTTCGCGCTTGAACCGCGCGATCTTGGACGGGGTCGTCTCGTAACCACGAGACGCCGACTCATGATGGTAAAGCTCGGCGAAAGGCGTCCACAGATTGCGGTAGCCCGCCTGGCGAACGCGCAGGCAGAAATCAACATCGTTGAACGCTACTTCCAGCCCCTCATCCAGGCCAGACACCTGTTCGAACACCTCCCTGCGCACCACCGCGCACGCGGCAGTGACAGCACTCAGGCTCTGCACCAGTCCACCGCGATGCTTGTCACCCGGCCAACCACGCGGCATGCCGACGTAGCAGTGACCGGCGACGCCTCCAATTCCCAGGATGACGCCTGCATGCTGGATCGTGTCATTGGGGTAATACAGCATCGCCCCGACCACGCCGATTTCCGCCCGCAGCGCGTGGGACACCATTTCCTCGAGCCAACCGGGGGTGATCACCTCGATATCGTTGTTCAGCAGCCCAAGCACGCTACCTCGCGCGTGGCGGGCGCCTGCATTGTTGATGGCCGAATAGTTGAACGGATGTGGATAGTGCAGCACGCGTACCCGACCATCACGTTGGATCTCAGCGAAGTACGCCTTCGATTCCGCCTCCTGTGAATCATTGTCAATGACAAGAATCTCGAAATTCGGGTAGGTGGTCAGCTTCAGGATCGAGTCAATGCACTGCTTCAGCAGGTCGATACGATCGCGCGTTGGAATCAGCAGTGTCACCAGCGGCGCAGGCTCCGGCAGCGGATAGGCAATGCGGAAATAGCCACTATAGGAGGGCATTTCCAGCACTTTAGCGCCCCCACCCATCCTATCCAGATGCCCCTGCACGCTTCGCTGCGCAGCGTGATGCGCATAGGACTTCTCGCCCGGCGCCATCGCGGTCGAGCCCTCGATCATCCGCCAGTGATAGAGTACTTTGGGCACATGGCCGACTTCGGCCGTTGACAGACGCTCGGTCATGCGCAGTACCAGATCCCAGTCCTGCGCGCCTTCCAGGCCTAGAGTGAAACCACCGACTGCCCGTATCAATTCAGCGCGGCAGATGGTCAGATGGCAGACACAGTTCTGCGAAAGGAAAAGATCCGGGTTCCAGTCCGACTTGAAGTAGGGGTCGGAGCGCCGACCGTGTTTGTCGATCTTATCCTCGTCGGTAAACAGCATTTTCCATGCAGGGTTCACCTCGAAAGCGTGCATGCACTCCAGCAGAGCCATCGGGTGAAGCTCGTCGTCATGATCCAGCAGGGCAACATACTCGCCACTGGCCATCTGCAATGCAGTATTGGACGCGGCCGAGATGTGGCCGTTCTCCTGTCGTACCTCATAACGGATGCGCGCATCCAGCGCGGCATACTCCTGCAGGACTTGTGCAACATGTTCGGCCGTGGATGCATCATCGGCAAGACACAATTCCCAGTGCGGGTAAACCTGTGCACGCACGCTTTCAATGCAACGTCGCAACCATTCTTCAGGCGTGTTGTAGGTGGGTACCAGGATTGAAACGACCGGCTTGGAATTCAGTGCAGCGAGCAACGTCGCGCCCTGCGCATCAAATGCCTCACCACGGGCATCGTAGAACTCCTGCCAGACCTCGTAGTCGGAGAATTCACCGGCCGAATTGCGGTTTGCGTACTTCATGTACAGACGTTCGGCCATACCCCGCCGCCCGTAGCGCAGGAAGTCCAGCGTAGTTCTGGCATACAGGCGCATGCGGCTGAGCTCGGTTTCGCGTTCCGCCGCCAGTGCCTGCAGCATCATGCGCAGTGCTTCGACGCGCCCGAGCCTGCGCAGGCGCAGGTCGCTCAGCTCGAAATCCATCGGCGCCACGGAGGGATCGAAGCGCAGGCGGGACATCGTCGTCGCGAAACGGATGACCACATCAAACCGCACTCGCTCGCCCTGAGGCGCAGTGAAGGGAAGCTCGACACGATCATGGTCGGCCAGCGCTTCACCGTAAGCTGGGTACAGTAGTGGCGCATGCAGCCGTCCGCGCAGCACCTTTACCGTGCCGCTGAAAGCATACCAGCCGCCCGCAAGTGCACCGCCTTCCCAAGAGACTTCAAACTGGGGATCGCTGCCATACGCATGCCAGACATCTCCGGCCTGCTCCGGCAAATGTAGCGTGCGGATCTGATGTACGGGTCGAAGGGTCAAAGGTAGGATCGACATACGTTCTCTGGCAATTCTGCCTGTCAAGCAGGCAGGGACGAAACGGGGGTTGCCGCGAATGCGGCACGCGCAACACGCTGTGCATGGCGGAGCGGATCAGTTCCAAAACCGGGGGGGGATAGACTGGCCCCCGGACTGTAGGCAGGATCTGACTCGAGTGTTTCCAACCAGCGTGAACGCATAGTAACTACCTCTGCAGCAAAGCGCGCCTGTTTTTCAGGGTTATCTTCGCTGCCGCGGCTTGCCGACTCGTGATGGACGGCAACGGCATGGGGAGTCCATGCATTGATCCATCCTGCAGCGCCGATCCGCAGGCAGAAATCAACGTCATTGAAGGCCACGGCAAGTGACTCGTCCAAGCCGGAAACTGCATCGAAAACCTGCCGGCGGACCGCCAGGCACGCCGCCGTAACAGCAGAATAGTGCTGAAGCACTCCGGCACGGCCATACTCAGCGCGTGTGCCAGGCGCAGCGTGCGGGAACGCATGCGCCGCCACGCCGCCGATCCCTAGCAGAACACCCGCATGCTGCAGGTGACCGTCGGGATAGAGGAGCTTGGCGCCGACGGCGCCGATCTCCGGCTGCACCGCCAGCCCAACCATCGTCTTCAACCACGACGCATCGATGATCTCGATATCGTTGTTGAGCAGGACAACAACTTCAGCGCATCCTTTGCTGACGGCAAAATTGTTGATCGCCGAATAATTGAAGGGCAGATCGTAGCGGTGCACGGATACACGCTCATCGCCACCTATCTCGTTCAGATAGCTGAGCGTCTCCTGCTCCACAGAGCCATTATCCACCACGTGCACATTGAGGCTGGGATAGTCGGTCCGCTCAAGCAGAGTCGAGAGGCACATCCTGAGCAGATCGACGCGATCCCTTGTGGGGATGATGATATCCACCGACGGCCATGTCGATACGTGAGGTAGATACCTCAGACTGCCACCTGCCGTTGCTTCCACGCGATGCAGGCATCGGCGGGATTCGAAGAATCTCTGCCATACCGCGGCCATTTCCGCGGCCGCGTGGCCCGCAGCCATCATCGGCGCACAGTTCGGTCCTGGCGCGGCTGCAACATGCCGCAGAACATGCGGGATATGCACGGGCAGGCGTTCGTGCTCGGTGCTGTTGGAAAGTTCGACAAGCACACCGAACCACCCGGATTGGTCAGCAACCCGCAGGACGTCGGGGCAAAGCGCCTGGCGCCGTACAAAGGCCGACTGGCCAAGATAGTCCTGTTCGAAGAATCTTAGGCGGTCAAATGCAGGCTTTCGCCACGGCTGCGCCCGCCCGCCATCAGCAAGGGAAACGTCCTCGTCGGTGTAGGCAATTGGCGCTGCCGGGAAACGCAGAGCAACCTGGGCCAGTAGTGATGGCAGGTGTCGATGCAGGCGGTCGCCGCTGCGCAGGCAACCGATCCACTGCCCTTTTGCCTCTCCCAGGCACGCCGCCAGCGCACGACCACCCACCCTGATCACCTGGACTTCCGCACTATCGAAGCGCAGCAGGGAGGCTTCAGTGAATGCGTTGGCAGGATCCTCCACCAACAACGTCAGCCACGGCATATCCAGTGCTGCGCCGCGACCAACGCCCGACGCCAGTGCGTCCAGCAGTCGGTCCTGACGATCACACCACAAGCCGTAGGCGGATCGCCCCGTCTCACGTGCCAAGGGAGTGCGCTCAAGCACGCTTTCGATGTGCGCCACATCCGGCGGGTTGCCATAGCCCCAGGCCGCCGTCGATGCGGCCAATGCTGGGTCGTATTCCAGCTGCGGCGCCAGCAACGCGTCCATGGCCAGCCATCGCGCCTCCAGCGGTTGCACCGGGGTCAGTGTCAATCCGCCGAGGCGGAACTTGGCCGGGCAAGTCGAAGGATCGAAGCGCAGTGCGATCAGAGGAGCCGTTATGTGAACCAGCTGATCCAATCGCCCGCGCCCCAGGTCAGGGAACAAGTCCACCCGCGTGTCCTCGCTGATGCCCTCGCCAAAATCGGGGTACAGGCACGGTCGCTCGATCCGTCCATCGATCTCAGCAAAGTCAGCTTGGACACGGTACCACCCTGGCTGTAGCGGGAAAGCCGAATGGTCCAGGACGAACTGCGGATCAGAACCGCCTGCCACCCACACCGAGCCATCCTCGAGCACCAGATCGTGAAGCGCCCTGGGGTCGAAGCGGAATTTCGCAGGTCTGCGTCGGTGCGGTATCACCGACGCCCTCCCCACCAGCTCCTCTTGCGGTCAGCCATGAGCAGCTGCACGGCATCACGCAGCTCGTTCTGCGATTGAACCAGGTTCTGCACAGTCTGCTCCAAGCTCCGCATGACCTCTTGGCGACGCTCGTCCTGGAGGCTGCCGATGAGATCATCGGCAAGCGCGCGATGCTCTGCGCTCCAGTGGCGCATGGATTCCTCCGCGCGGTCGTCGGTTGCGACCAGTCGCGCATGCAACGCCTGCTGACCGGCGGAGATATGCTGGACCTGCGCGCTGATGCCCTGCATGGCTGGACTCAACCCAGCTTGCATGCTACCCACTACATCGTGCAGCGCCGCCAGCGAGGCATACATGTTGATCATGTGCTGCGAGGACAGATTGAACGAGTGCTGCAGCCCGTCAAGCTTTGCCAGCACGTCGTTTGATGGCTCTGTCAGGGCCGCTGCGGCCATAAGGCGGGGAACGGGCGCCTCCAGCATACCCTCCAGCGCTTCCCGCTGGTCCTTGCCAGTGGCTTCAAGCTGGAAATGGATCTCGTCCAGTATGGCCGCGTCCACGACCGCAGCGCCCGCAGGATCATTGAGGACCTGCGAAATCAGATGCGCCAGCCACTCACGAACCGAACAAGCTGGCGCATCGGCGTCCATTGGGGCTACGGGCGTGCCGCCGTAGGTGAACAACAATGCGCGGGTCAGCAACCAGCCCAACGTCGGGGCCCGCACTGACCATTCGCGGTCGAAATAGGTGATCTCTCCCGTCACGGAGCGCATCAGATTGGACGGCGTCGCGTCGACAAAGTCATCGGGAAGCAAGTCCCCTGCAGTCGGCCATTGCGGGCTCGTTGAAGTGCCCTGTTGCTCCAGCAGGTTGCGCAGCGCCTGAACGTAATCGGCTACGAGAGCGACCATTTGCTCCATCCGCCAACCCGGGCTAGTGAGCAGCGCGCGCCACTCATCAACCACCAAGTTGCCCTGCAAATAGTCCGATGAGTCACAGACAACCAGCTTCACGTTCCCAGCATCGCTCATCGTTTCGTTGGTCAGCGCCATCGATTCGACGCGCACGCCATTCGGCCCGTCGACGAAGCAGGTCTGGCGGGCGAAACGAGCCACACGCTGCGTGCTGAAGTGCCATGCAAGGACTGCAGGGGTCTGGGCTTCGATGGATTCGGCCGATGCTTCAACCAGGAAGGAGTTCGCCAGATCAAGCGACAACCCGTTGCTGGACACCTGCGGCCAGACTCGCTGTAGGTTGAAGGTGGTCGGCGTCAACTGTGGGTCCCGGCGAACCGCCTGTGACAGCAGTGGCGCGATATCAAAGTGCTGACGCGGCGTTGCGAGCGCACGCCCGGACAAGATGGTGGCGGGCACTTTATAGTCAGGCAGCGGCACCAGGAACTCACGCGCGGCAAAGCCGGCCTGCACAAGCAGGTCATCAAGCTCCATGCGCCCGTACGTTCTGGGGCCTTTTTCCGGGTACCGGTTCTCGACGCCCACCATTGGCACGCCAAGATGATCTTCCGGAGCACCGGCGAGGTACTTCAGACCCAGTTTGTTCTCGATTGCCAGGATAAGGCGCCCGCCCGGCTTAAGCAGCCCGCGGACCCGCTGCAGCATGTCCACGGCAGGGTTGTCACTGTCGGAGAAGAGGCTGGCATATTCCAGCACGCCGATGAGCGTCACCACATCGAAGCGTTCGGCCAGCTTGAGATCCTGGAAACGCTCGGCAAGCACCTGCACGTTCCGCAGGTCTCGGGTCCGCTCGCGGGCAATCGTCGCGCGCCGCTGGGAACCCTCAAGTGCAAGTACTTCCGCCCCCGTCTCGCCTAGGTAACGGGTGACCGCGCCACAGCCTGCACCGATTTCCAGGACATGCGCACCGGGCACCAGGAATGATGCAAATGGCCTCAGCAGATTCGCACGCTCGGTGGACAGGTGGTATCGCGAGGGCCAGTCACGGCAAGCAGCCGCGAGTTCGGACGAGAACACGCTGACGTCCCGTGCGCCACGCAATGTTTCCAGCAGCAGGTTTTCCGCGCCATCTCCGTCACTGTAGTCAATGCTGCCAAAGCCAGGCGAATACCACACCCTGCTTTCCGGATCCAACTGGTAGCCTGCAGCGTGCAGTGCGTGCTGAGGGTTCACTGGTGTATCGGTCATATCTGTACTCGATTTCATGGCAGACCTGCCTCCACTGGCAACGACAACTGCATTCCCAGGTCGCTGAATCCGAAGAATCTGGCCTGCATTACCTTGATGTGGATACTGTCGTAACGCCGATCGTGTGGAACGACATCCTCCTCGCCACGACTGGCGAGACCAACAGAGATGAAGTAGTCCCCATCGGCCAATGCGCAGCGGAAGGCAACCTGCACATCGACGCTGGTACCTGCCCTGCCCGCCTGCGTGAAATCGGGCAGCGGTTGGTACTCGGTGTTGGTGCCATAGGCCACCACGCCCTCCGCATTCTTGACCGTCACGCCAAGAATCGGTCGGTGCACATCACGCTCGAAGTGGATGCGCAGGGCCAGGGTGAGGTCAGTTCCCGATTCGATTACGGCCGGATACAGCGTGGTAGGCGAACGCAGGTCGAAATCGACGATGCGTGCGGCACCATCACCCCAACGAAACTCGTGAGGATTGTAATTGGCCCGCTGCTCGTAACCCTGCTGCGCGCCACTGAAGGCCTTTTGCTGCAACAACGCGGCTTCCTCCGTCTGCCCGGACCCAACAGCCGAAGACGAATCATTTGTTCCAAACAGCAGGTTGTAGTAAGCATTGACGACGTGCTTCGGCTTGCCAGTCTGCTGCACTCGCCCACCATCAATCAAAAGCGCACGGTCGCAGTGCTGCACAATCTGGTCCGCCGAATGGCTGACCAGCAGGATGGACGCTCCGTCTTCCTTCAGCTGGCTCAGCCGTGCGAAGCACTTTGCCTGGAACTTTGCATCACCCACCGAGAGCGCCTCATCGACGATCAGCAGCTGTGGGTTGACCTGGGCTTGGACGGCGAATGCCAGACGCACCACCATGCCACTGGAGTAATTGCGGATTGGCTGGTCGATGAAGGCTCCGATATCAGCAAATCCCAGAATGCGGTCGAGGCTTTCATCCACCTCCGCTTTGGAGAGGCCGAGAATGGCGGCGTTGAGG